>JANWVS010000229.1 GCA_025056835.1 Gemmataceae bacterium
TTACTAGGTAAACTTTGGCTCCATAGAGGTAGGCTTCGAGTTGGTTGACCGCGGGCGTGTCGCGCGGCATGAAGACGTAGCTTTGCAAACCCGCTCGAGCAGCGTAAGCCGCGAGAGCAGCGCCGGCATTGCCGGCCGTCGGAGCCGCTAAGCGTCGAAGTCCGAAATGCTTGGCCATGCTCACGGCCATAGCCATCCCTCGACTCTTGAACGACCCTGTCGGCAGCTGCGATTCGTCTTTGATCCACAGGCGATCGAGTCGCAGGTCCGCGGCAAGCCTGGGACAGTCCAGCAAGGGAGACAGTCCCTCGCCCAGGGTCACCGGCTGTGCCTCGGCCGGTAACGGCAACAATTCGCGATAACGCCATAAGCTCGCCGGCCTGGCTTGAAAGTCGGTCGGCGACACGGCGGCGCGCACGGCCGATAAGTCATAACGCACCCACAGCGGCCGTTCCTTATGCGTGGACAACACTTGATTTGGGGCAAACCGCGTGCCTTCCAAAGCACTCTCAAGATGGCTGACGTACATCTGATGACAACCCGTGCGATCGACACCAATGGGCAGTCGATTGGCCGGCCCCGTATTTGCCCGGTGAGTGTACCGGAACCATTCGTAAACAAATGGTTACCTGGAACCGATCCCGGTTCCAGGTCGAATATCGTTGACATTACTCTAAGTCATCCTTACACTTATAGAGCCTAGCCGGTCAAGGAAGGATATGTAAACACTGGGGGTTTTCAAACGTGACTAAGAAAGAAATCGTTAAGCAAATATCGGAAAAGCTGGGACTGACTCAGCTGAAAACGAAAGAAATCGTCCAAAAAACGTTCGACGCTATCGTGGAGACTTTGTTGGAAGAACGACGGATCGAACTGCGAAATTTCGGAGTCTTCGAGGTGAAGCGCCGCAAACCGCGTAAGGCTCGCAATCCCAAGACAGGGGAACGAGTCTATGTCGCGGCGAAAAATGTTGTCACTTTCAAACCGGGCAAGGAGATGGAAGAACGGGTGCGACAACTTGACCTTGGGACGGTAGACAGCGACTTGGTGCCGGCAGGAGGGCCGGCCGAGGGGCCAACCGCGGCTAACGGCAAGACAGCAAAGCTGAACAAAAAAACCACGATGGTCTAGCGCAGCGGGCGACAATCACGCGATGGTACGAGCCGCATTGGCGGAAAATTCATCGCCAACGGCAAAATCGTTTCAAGTTTTCTGCCGTGCCTGGCCGATAATGCTTCCGTCACCGGTATCAGGCGGTGGCCGAGTCTGCGTGCTGGTGCTCAGGGAGGAATCGCGCCATGCGTCGTTTGGTTCTCGCCGCAGTCATAGGCTTCGGATTCTTAGCGAATAGCGGGTGCATCATCAATCAATACTCCAGCGACCCTAACGACCGCATGCAGGAACTCCTCAATGAATCCGAGAACTTGCGGCAAATCCAGGGCGAATGGCGCCGCTTTTGGATGATTGATCAACCGTCGCATCTGACGCCGATTCGAGTGCATGGCGGCGTCGGCCCGTGATCCTCACAATTGCCGCTGGAAGGATTTCTTTGATCGCGGTGCAACTGCTTGGCGATGGTGGGAAAACCATTTTAGCCGAGACAGTTCACCGTTTTTTGTGCGCGTCGCCGGTTGCCGATTTAGTGTCCCTTCGCTCTTGACTTCTCAGTCGAATTGTCTTAGCATAGCCTGTCAGACAGTACGTCTGAAAAAGAGACGACCATGGCCCGTACGCCGCAAGACGTTACCGACGCCGAATTAGCTGTGCTTCAAGTCCTGTGGGACGCGGGGCCGCTGCCAATTCGCCGGATTACCGAGGTGCTGTACCCTGCCGGCAAACCAGCGCAGTACGCCACGGTGCAAAAGTTGCTAGAACGCCTTGAGGCCAAGCAATGCGTGACGCGCGATCGGTCGATGCCGACTCACGTCTTTCGGGCTGCGATCGACCGCGACGACCTGGTTGGCCGGCGATTGCAAGCCGTCGCAGAAAAACTTTGCGGCGGATCGTGGACGCCGCTGTTGACGCACTTGGTCGCAAATCAGTCGTTGAGCGAAGCGGATCGCGATCTGCTCCGGGCGTTGATTCAGGAACAGGCTCCCAAACCGCGACGGCGGAAGGAGTCAGCATGAGCATGCTGATTGGCTGGTTGCTAGGCAACGTGGTCGTCGCAGCGTTGTTGGCGGCGTTCGCCTACGCAGCCGGGCGTTGGTTACAGCGGCCTCCCTTGACCCATGGGCTGTGGTTGCTCGTGTATGTCAAGCTGTTGACTCCACCATTAATGCCGGTGGCCGTTGGTTGGCCGGACAAGCCGTCACGAATCAACGACGTCGCGCGGGATCTCCCCGTTGAGCCGGTAATGCCAATGGCGACACTGCCGGCAACGCCGCAGACGCTGCCGGTCGCGCCGAAAGTCGACGATCCGGTTTCCCGACCGGAAACCCAAGGTAAGCTAACTGTAAACACCGTGATCGCAACGCAGCCGAAACAATCGCCGGCGGCTTCGCAGGTAATTCCGCCACAGGAGGACAAATTCGCAACAGCGGTCCCGCCAGGGGGCTATTGGTCGCGCTTGCCGATGTTGGTGGGAATGATATGGCTTGCCGGGACGGTGGCGTGGTTTACGCTGGCGGGGACGCGTTTGCTCCGATTCCATCGTCTCTTAGCCCTGGGGCGGCCACCTACGCCGGAACTACGTTCCCTGGCCCGGCAGACAGCGCGACGGCTTCATGTCCGTTGCCCGCAGATCTTGTTGCTCCCCGGCGTGATCTCGCCGATGTTATGGGTCTTCGGACGGCGTGCTCGGCTGCTGCTTCCGGCCGAGTTGGTTAGTTACTTGACCCAGCAACAATGGCAGACACTCTTGGCCCACGAGCTTGCCCATTGGCGCCGCCGCGACCATTGGGTGCGGTGGTTGGAAGTGGCGGTCTTGGGCCTCTACTGGTGGTGCCCTCTGGTCTGGTGGGCCAAGCGCCAGCTACAACAAGCCGAGGAAGAATGCTGCGACGCCTGGGTGGTCGCCACCTTTCCGGAGGCTGCCAAGGCTTACGCACTTGCGTTGGTTCAGACCGTGGATTTCGTTTCCCGCGCTCAGGTCGTTCTGCCGCCGGCGGCGAGCGGATTGGGCCGGGTTCAACTCTTACGAAGGAGGGTATCTATGATTCTTTCCGGCCGCACGCCTCGAACTCTGACCTTCACCGGGCTGCTCGTGGTCGTCATGCTCGGGTTGGCGTTGCTACCCGTGACGCCGAACTGGGCCCGGGCGGAATCGTCGCTTCAGCAAGACGAGCGCGACAAAAAAGTCGACGACAAAGACGCCATCGACAAGGCTCAGAAAGACCTCCAAAAGCTTCAGGACGACCTTTTCAGGCTCCAGCAAGAGATGGATCAAAAACGCCGCGAGTTCGAGGAGAAACTCGCCAAGGAGTATGGCGAGAAACAACAAGACTTGCTCAAGCGTATGAACGAAGCGCTAAAGAAGGCGGGTCTTCAGGGCGCGGGTGTTGGCTTCGGCGGTTTTGGCGGCATCGGCGGCTTCGGCCCTGCGGCGCCTGCTCAGCCAGGTCTGGTCCCGCCTCCCATCGTTGTGCAACCGCTTCAGCCGGGCTTTGTGGCGCCGAATCCCGGTGCCGTTCCTGCCCCTCTACAACTCTTTCCCGGGGTCGGTCCGCGCGGCGGCGACCTTGAGCGGCGCCTGGAGGAGTTGGAACGAAAAATTGACCGCCTGATGCAAAAGCTTGGCGGCGATACACCCAAGGGCGTGCCGAACCGTGCTCCGGAAAACGGCGTCTCCGTCGATGAACTGCCGCGTGCCCGAACCGCTGTGCCAGTCCCGTTGGATCCTAAGGAAAGGATCGAGCGCGACCCTGAATGAGACATGGAACATACGGATCGTCCCGACGCCGCGAGCGACTCCTCGCGGCGTTTTTTTCGTCAGGAATGCAAAATGTGCATGATATCGCCGTCGTTGACGATATAATTCTTCCCTTCGAGCCGGTACACGCCGTTGTTCTTGGCTTCTTTCATCGATCCGCAGATTTTGAAATCGTCGAAACTGACCACCTCGGCGCGGACAAATCCCCGGGCGAGGTCGCTGTGAATTTCGCCGGCACCGTCGACGGCCGTGGTTCCTTCCGGGATGGGCCAAGCTCGGCATTCGTCCTCGCCGACAGTGAAAAAGACGCGATAGCCCATGCCGGTGAAAATCTGCCGGAGGACGTCGCCGCGCGCGAAGCCGCTGAGGCCCAGGTCGCGCATGAAGGCGATTCGATCTTCCGCTGCAAGCTCTTCCAACTCCAATTCGAGCTTGGCCGGTGCTGACAGCGCCCGCGGCACCAGCTTCACCAAGTCTGTGGGCAGCGGCGTCCCGATCAGTGCCTCCCCAAGGTTTACGAATACTTGCTGTTTCTTCAGCGTCAGGAGTTGAAAACTCCGGATCAATTTTTCTTCATCATCTTTGAGTCCGGCTTGGCTGGCCTCTTGGCCTTGCTCTAACAAGTCTGCGATGCGCTTGAGTAAACTCAACTCGGCCTGGTCCGCCTCTTTTTGTTTGAGTGGTCGCGGTTTCCTCAGTTGCTCTCCCAGTTTGTCGATGCGAGCCAAGACAATTTCTAGATCGGAAATTAGCTTTTCTTCCCGGTTACGGCGTTACTCTTCAGCGAGATCGCCTCCGGCAT
>JANWVS010000022.1 GCA_025056835.1 Gemmataceae bacterium
AATTGTCTCGCAAGGCGTCATGACACCGAGGTCGATGACCTCGTAGTCATTGCACGCCAACACCACGGCGACGATGTTCTTGCCGATATCGTGGACATCGCCGCGGACCGTGGCGAGCAGAATCTTACCACGCGACTTCCGCTGCTCTTGGGATTGCGTGCGCTCCGCTTCCATGAAAGGCAGCAAGTAAGCGACGGCCTTCTTCATCACGCGGGCGCTCTTGACTACCTGCGGCAAGAACATCTTGCCCGCCCCGAACAGCTCACCGACGATGTTCATGCCGTCCATGAGCGGTCCTTCGATGAGTTGCAGCGGCCGCTCGAACAGGTGGCGAGCTTCTTCCACGTCTTGCTCGATATAGTCGGCGATCCCATTGACCAAGGCGTAGGTGAGCCGTTGCGTAACAGGACCGTCGCGCCAGCTGGGACCGCTGGCCACGGTCTTGTCTTTTTTCTTGACTGTTTCGGCAAAGGCGATGAGACGTTCCGTCGCGTCGGGGCGACGATTCAAAACGACGTCTTCGACGTGCTCGAGCAAGTCGGCCGGAATCTCCTCGTACACCTGGAGTTGCTGAGGGTTGACGATCCCCATGTCCAAGCCGGCCCGGATCGCGTGGTACAGAAAAACCGAGTTCATCGCTTCGCGGACGGTTTCATTGCCGCGGAAGCTGAACGAGACATTGCTGACGCCGCCGGAGGTCTTGGCGTGAGGGAACCGGCGTTTTAACTCGCGGACAGCCTCGAAGAATTCAACGGCATAATTATTGTGCTCCTCCATGCCCGTGCCAATGGTGAGGATGTTGGCGTCGAAGATGATGTCCGCTGGGTCGAAGCCGACTTGTTCGGTGAGCAACCGATAGGCGAAGTCGCAAATTGCGACTTTGTCGGCGCAAGTCACGGCCTGCCCCTCGGGCACGCCGGGAATGAGGTCTTTGGCGGTAAAAGCCATGACCACGACGGCGGCACCGTAGCGTTTAATCAGCCGTGCTTGTTCGAGAAACTTGTCAACACCTTCTTTAAGGCTGATCGAGTTGACGATCCCCTTGCCCTGAAGACATTGCAGCCCCGCTTCGATGATCTCCCATTTGGAGCTGTCGATCATGATTGGCACTTTGGCCAATTCCGGTTCGTTGGCGAGCAAACGGAGGAAGCGCGTCATCGCCTCCTTGCCGTCGATGAGGTCGGCGTCCATGTTCACGTCGAGGATGTTGGCGCCGTTCTGCACCTGCTCGCGGGCGATGGCGATGGCAGCTTCGAAATTGCCTTCCTTGATTAGTCGTTTGAATTTCGCCGAGCCGGTGATGTTGCACCGCTCGCCGATCATGACGAAATTCGTTTCCGGGCGAACAACCAACACTTCGTCGCCGCAAAAGTACGACCAAGCAGGCAGCTCAGGCGCGCGTCGTGGTTTGAGGCCATCCACTTCACGCGCCATGGCGGCAATCCACTCCGGCGTAGTACCGCAACAACCGCCGACGATGTTGACCCAGCCTTTGCGGGCAAATTCTCCCATGGTACGGGCGGTAGCGTCCTTGCCGATGCCGCGAAAGCCGCCCATGCCGTCGGGCAAGCCGGCGTTGGGGTAACAGACAATCGGTCGCCGCGAGATGCGGGCCAGACTCTCGACGGCGGGGCGAATCAGATCGACGCCGACACCGCAATTGAAACCGACGGCTAGAGCGTCGAAGTGCGAGACCGAGACATAAAAGGCTTCCGGAGTTTCCGCGAAGAGAGTGCGGCCGTTTTCATAGATCGTGCCCGACACGATAGTCGGGATACGAAGGCCGTGGTCGACGCAAAACTTGTCGATGGCAAACAAGCAGGCCTTGAGGATCAGGATGTCGTTGCCGGTTTCGGCGGCCAGCAAGTCGACACCGCCGTCGATCAAGCCCGCGATTTGGGCGTAGTAGCTGTCGACAAAATCGTCGAAGCTGTAGCTGCGCGTACCTTGATCCGGTTGCCCAGGCTCGATGTACAGGGACTTGGTTGTTGGCCCGATGCTGCCGCACACGAAGCGCGGTTTTGCTGGATTGCGACGCGTGAATTCGTCGGCCGCACGGCGAGCCAGTTCCGCAGCGCATTTATTGATCTCGTAAACGAACTCAGTCAGGGCGAATTCTTCCAAAGCTAACGGCGTGGCGTTGAACGTGCAGGTCTCGATAATGTCGGCGCCGGCTTCCAAGTAGGCACGGTGAATGTCTTCAATCAGCCGAGGCTGGCTGAGCACCAGTGCCTCGGTGCAGTTCTTGAGAGACACGGGATGGCTTCGAAAACGCGTGCCGCGATAGTCGGCATCATTGAGACCTTTTGAAAAAAGGAGCGCACCCATCGACCCATCGAGCACTAGGATGCGCTGGGACATCAATTCTTCGAGGATAGCGCGGGAATTGTCGGACGCGGCAGGCATGTAGTTATTCTAACGGCCCCGGCCCACAAAATGAAATCCCGGGAGCGAGCCGTCCCTGGTTCGCTCCCGGGCATTCCGGCCGACGGCGTCCTGCCGATGGCCACCCTGCCAGGCCCGATGGCCGGGATCAGGGATTGATCTTGGCTCGTGAGGAGGCAGCGGCCGTGCATCCTTGGGCCCCGCCGCCGACACTGTTGTCGTGGAAACTTTTTGACATCGTCGTCGCTTGCCAGTGAACAGCGTCCCTTGTGAAGTGGTTGAAACCACCCCCCGGCCCACGCATCGTGCGTCTGCGACAGACCCGTCCTAGGTCTGGGCGGACGCTGTTCACCGGCAGAACCTTCGGCATGTGCCGATGGTCGCCTTCTGGTGCAGCTTCACCTGCTAACCGATCGGAAAATCCCTGCACTAACCTTGACGACCTCGGCGAGTCGCAGCGTTGCGGCTTGCGAGAACGAAGATGACGCCGCTGCCGGAGGTCGCGTGTTGCCCTCATTCCGGGGACCACGCTGGGCCGTTACCCCGTCGGCAAGTCCAATTTACCAACGTCGCCGTGTCCCACTTGGCGGCAGGCACGACTGACAGGCGAAAGGATACTCTTTCAGCCTGGAAAGTCAATGCAAAAGACGCTAGCTTCAGCTGTCGATGGGTAATCGACGTAACTATTGTCCGATCAAGCGATAACGACCGATCAAAGAGACATTTGAGATCGTTGCAGCTGACAGCACCAATAAAGGATATTGTTTATCCTCTAAAGGTTCTTCTATGTAAGTTTCGTCGAATCAATTAGTTGCGAACTCCCTCGCTACAGCTGGCGGCCACGGCTGTCTTCCTCAATGTTTTGACAAGATTTTGCAAAAATTTCGAGCAAATGTTCAGGTCACCGTTCTGCATCTTACCCTGGGAGACCGTGGCGATGGTCACGGCTTTGCTGCCTCCAGTACGCGAATTTGCGTCGATAACGAATGGCGGATGCCGTCAATGCTAAAATCCAACTCCCCGAAAAATGCTGCGTAGCCTTGTTGTGGGGGAACCACGAAACCGGTTGCGATGCCTTGCCGGACATCGAGCCGCTGTTCGGTCCAAGTCGATTTGCGAAAGTCCCGGGTCGGCGCGTGGGCAATCCACAAGCGGGCCGCCAAGGCAGCCGGTTCGGATTTGGCTGTCAAACGAGCCTTGCCGTCGTGGTCGTCGTGCGTCCATTGCAACTTCGGCATGGGGTTGTCGAGAATAATGTGCTTGGCGAACGCTACCAAGCCGTGGATAGCGCGGTCGCGATCTTTACGGCCATCGGCGGTTTTCTGGGTGAGATCGTGCCCCGCATTCGGCACATACAACACCCATTTTTTCTGTTGCAGGTCATTCCAGTATAAATTCAAAGAATCGACAGTCCAGTAGGGGTCGTTGGCACCGTTGATGATCATGGTCGGCACCTTGATCCGGTCGCGGTGGTTCCAAGGGTCGACCCATCCCCAAAGGCGTTTGGCGTCGGCAGTGTCGGGCGGCGGCGCCAAACCGCGCTGAACATAATCCTTGATCTGTTCGCTGAGCTTGCCGTACGACTTCATTTGCAACTTCAGTTGCTCTGGCATATTGAGCGTGTCGATGACTAAGGGAGCAATCGCGACCACGCGGGCATCGGCGGCGGCCGTCAACCAAGCCGTCCAACCGCGTTTCGAGGCTCCCGAGACGATAAATCCTTCGATGCGCACCCCCCATTCCTGTAAGGCGAAGGCTTGCAGAGCATCCATGGCCCGGACCAAACTCTTGACCATGGGGAAAAGCAACGGCCACGCCGGGTCTTTCGTATCAAGATAGCGCACGAAGGTTTCAGCAATTAAAGCATCTTCGACGAGGCCCTTGCTTCCCTTGGTCTTGTCGCCAAACAGCGGTTGATTGGGAATGCCAAATAGAAACGCCACGGGAGCTTGAGCCTTGGTGGCGAGTTGCATCCCAAAGGCGGCAGAAGCAATGCTGGATTTACCGCCCTGGTTCCACAGCAGCATTTTTCCGCCGGGCTTCACCCCCTTGGGAAGAAACACTTGCAGATCGTGTTCCCAGGTAATCCCTTGCCAGGTTTGCGAGACCAGTTTAAGGTCGTAGATGGTTCCTTCGTTGGTCGCCGTTTTGTTGACGAGCTTCCAGGAAAACGACTGGTCGGGTTTCTTGACGTACTCGTACAAGTCGGCGCGAGCGGCCAGAGGAGAGACGAAACCGATCACGGCGATCCACCCAATCCACCTGCGGCGTTTGACGTTGCACATGGCGGTTCTTCCCAAAAAATTCCTGAGCAGCGAATAAAACAACTTGGCAGTGTAAGATAAGAAGCTCCGATGTCGATTGCAAGCGTCTTCTTTTTTGCGAGGAGTTTCCTTATGATCGGACGCGTCGTTTCCTCGACTGCGGTTGGAGCAGCTGCGGTCGCGCTCACCCTAGGAACCACCGTTCTCGGCGGTGGCGGCAGCAAGAAGGCCCCGGAAATTCCGCCGCGCACGGGGACGTCCGAAACCATTCAGCTTTTCAACGGCAAAGACCTCGATGGCTGGGAAGGATACTTCGACCTCTGGTCGGTCAAGGATGGCGTCATCGTTGCGAAAAATACCAAGCCCCTCAAGTACAGCACTTATCTGCTCACCAAGCGCAAGTTCAGCGACTTTCGCTTGGTCTTTTCCGCGAAGTTGTTGGAAGGCTCGGAGATGCACTCGGGCGTCGCCATTTGGGGCCGGCGATTCGACATGCCGCCGCGCTGGAATAATCCTAAGGAAACTGTGACCGATCCCAAAGCCGAACGGACCGAGTACACCTATCAAGGACACTTGGTGATGTTTCCGTCGGGCTGGGGACTTTACGACTTGTATCGCCGCCATGGCGCCATCAATCCTCCCCCGGAAATTCGCAACGTCGCCGTGAAAGCTGGCAAACAGCACGATTGGAACGACATGGAAATCCTCGCCCAGGGCAATCGAATTCGCCTGGCAGTCAACGGCAAACTCGTGCTCGATTGGCGCGATCCCCAACCGGAACTGATCAGCGAAGGTCCTATTGGTTTGCAACTGCATTCGCTCGACGCGCCACAGGAATTGCATTTCAAGGGCTTAACCTTGACCACGTTTCCGGAAGAAAAAATGACGACAGTGAAGTGAGACGCTGGCGCGTTCGTTGCTGTATTGCTTTGCGATTTCATCCCATGGTCAGCACACTCACCCCCCCGATGCCGCCGCGCGTCTCTTGGTTGGGAGGCCACCTCGATTCGTTTCGCGCGGCGCGACTCAGCTTCTTTGTGGAGATGGCCCGCAGCTACGGCGACATGGTAAGGCTGCGCTTCGGCCATCGTCGCGTTTACCTCGTGAGCCATCCGGATTTCATCGAAGAGGTACTCGTCACCAAGAACCATAATTTCATCAAACATTTTGCCTTGCGGCTCAATCCCTTGGTCCTCGGCAATGGTCTGTTGACCAGCGAAGGCGATTTTTGGTTGCGACAGCGCCGGCTCGTCCAGCCAGCCTTCAATCGCAGCCGCCTGGCCGTTTATGCCCCCGCCATGACGGCCGCGACGAAACGACTGATGGCCGAGTGGCGACCGGACCAACAGCGCGACATCCAAGTCGAGATGATGCGCTTGACCCTCCAGATTGCCGCCGCGACTCTGTTCGGCGCCGACGTCGGTTCGGAAGCTCAGGTGGTCCACGATGCGTTGCAAGTGCTCCAAGATAATTTCCTCGTCCGCTTCAACAGTCTTTGGCCCACTCCGTTATGGATTCCCACTCCCGGCAATCGGCGCCTGGTGCAAGCCGTCCGGCGACTCGACGAAATCATTTATCGTTTCATCCACGAACGCCGCACGCATCCCGTCGCCAAACATGATCTTCTATCCATTCTGCTCCACGCCCGCGATGAGGACGACGGCAACAGGATGAACGATCGCCAACTCCGCGACGAGGCGATGACCCTGTTTCTCGCGGGCCATGAGACCACCGCGTTGGCCCTTGCCTGGACCTGGTATCTCCTCGCCCAGCACCCGTTAATAGAAAGGCGGCTTGTCGACGAATGGCATCAAGTGCTCGGCGGCCGAACCCCCACCTTCGACGATTGGCCGCGGCTGACGTACACCGAGAAAGTGATTCTGGAGTCGATGCGACTCTATCCCCCCGCCTACGTCGTCGGCCGGGAAGCGCTCACCGACTGCACTATCGGCGGCTTTCATGTGCCGCGCAAAACGACGCTACTGATGAGCCAGTGGGCCGTGCAGCGCGATCCTCGCTTCTTTCCCGATCCGGAAGCATTCCGGCCTGAGCGATGGACCGACGAATTCCAGAAAACGATGCCCAAGTTCGCGTATTTTCCTTTCGGAGGCGGTCCACGACTGTGCGTCGGCAATTGGTTCGCGATGCTGGAGATGGTCCTGATTCTGGCCACGATCGGCCAGCGCTTTCGCTTCTGCATGCCTGCTGGTGCGCAAGTAACTCCTCACCCGACCTTTACGTTACGCCCCAAGCCGGGTGTACCGGCGGTCATTGTCGCTCGCGACGCCCGAGCCGGCTCTCACTGATCGAGTTGGACCGTGAGGTTGTTGTCGCCGGCCTTCACAACATACTTCTTCGTCAAAATGATTGGCTTCGCGGCATCTTGGCTGTCGCCGGGCGGGAGAACCATCACGTTATGTTCGCCTTCCACGGCCCCAGGAAGTTTCTTGTTGGACCGGGTCAAGGTTTCGAGCGTAAAGGTGCCGTCGCTTTTGATGACGCCATTAGCGGAGTAATCGGAACCAGTATGGCGAAAATTAATCATGCCGCCGGGATAGGGCGAGCCGTTCTTGCGGAGGACGGTTCCTTCGACCTTGTACGTCGTGGGAAATTTCTCGGACTCACCGCCCCCGCAACCAATTAACGCGGCGGCCAACGCACAGAGCAAGACCGCCGCCGCAGATCGTTGAAAGACCATGAGCGTCCCCGAGTGGAAGACATTCGTGTCGACAAGGGCGGCGCGACCAGACCGCTACCAATCGCTGCCGAGGGTATTGCCGTCGCGCGGGTCACAAGCGCTGGCCCAAGTAGCGGCCGAGGTCGCACGCGCCACGAAGCGTACGCTACCATCGCCTAAAATGACGTTGATCCCGCCGTCGTGTGGACTTTGGGCCCGCGCCGGGTCGCATTGCGTTCGCCAGTTAGGGGTGACTTGGAACAGCGGACAGGCCGGGTAACCTGCCCCGGCAGGATCCTTGTAGCTGGTGTTGGTGCAGATGCAAGGCCGCCAAATGCTGTTCGAGTCGGCCCACAGGCTTCCGTACATGAAGTTGATGTCGTTGGTCCAACCGCAGGTGCCGTACACCTCGGCAAACATGACCACGTTGGAAGTACCATCGGCAAAGGTCTGGGGTATCTGGGCCGCGCCTTGGATGCTGCCGACCATGGGGTTGCCCAAAACGAGGTAGTTGGCCCCGTAGTTGCATGCGCCCCAGTTATGGGCGCCGCCGTAGTAGGTTTGGCACTTCCCTTCCGAGACGGACGAATCGGCCGGGCACAAAAAAGTTGGAATCACGCGGTAGTATTCGATCCCGCTGTAGCTCCCGGCAGGATTGAGGTTGTTGTAAATCGACTGCTGCTCAATGTACGGCAGCATCCAATGAAAAATGGTGTAGCCAATCGGACCGCGAAATTTCGGATGGGCCGGCGAGGTAATGGCATTGACCGCGCTCGGGGCGAACGCCGGCGGCAACACCTTGTGGGCATCGTGCAAAGCATGGATGGCGATGCCAATTTGTTTCGAGTTGTTCTGGCATTGCGTGCGCGCCGCTGCGGCTCGGACTTTCTGCACCGCCGGCAGCAGCAAGCCAATCAAGATGGCGATGATAGCGATGACAACGAGTAATTCAATCAGCGTGAATGCCGATCTTCGGCCCCTAACGCGATTCAACATATACCGCCGTCCTTCCTGTACAACAGAAGAGATAAAAGATCACGAATCTCGACGCGGAGAATTGGCTCACTCCCAGCCCGGACGAGCCAACACATTATCCCTTAAAGATAGGTGGATGGTCGGACCTTTGTCAACGACAAATCGTGTTTAGCTCGCGAAAATGACCGCAGCGGTTCGCGAAATCAGTTCGTCGTCGTTGTCCCAAAGGGCAGCGAGCGTTTGCCTAATACGTCGGTCGGAGAGGGCAAGGAAATAGCGCCCCGCGGCTATCTCCCGCTTAGCTGTGTCGGTGTGGCCATCCGGCTGCATCAAAAGATGGTCGAGGCGGCTGAGTGCGCAACTGGCGGCGTAAAGGTCGGTGGCCGCATCCGCCAGGCGTTCTTGCGGAAATTGGCTTCTGAGGACTACTTCCATGAGCTTCAGCTCATCGTCGGTACCGGCGAGTTTACGATAGTACGAGAGCACCTTGAACACTTCGTTGCCAAAGTCACGAACCCGAGCCGCCAAGCGCTTAGCCTCCAAGCGCAGTTCAGGAGAGCGCACGGGAATTGCCGGCGTCGTAAAACGGGCCGCCATGCGACTCTGCCCAAATTGCCACAGAGCGCCGATGTTGGCGAAAGGTTTCTTCACCGCCTTGAGGACCTCCTTGAGACTCTCGCCTACGCCGCGCATTCCCACCACGGCGATAAAGACGCGCAGCACATCGTTAGCTCCTTCGCCGATCAGGTTGATTCGCGCGTCCCGAAGCCATCGTTCGTAAGGTTCGTTGGAGAAGTATCCTTGTCCACCGAAGATTTGCAACGTGTCGTTGACAATGGTCCAAAGGGCCTCAGTCGAAAAAACCTTGAGCATCGCGGTTTCGAGCATGTAGTCCTCGAAACCTCGGTCGATGAAGGCAGCACACTGCGTCGTGGTCGCCTCCATGGCAAACGCATGAGCGGCCATGAAGGCGATCTTTTTTTGCACCAGTTCGAAGTCCGCCAACCGTTGCTGAAATTGCACGCGCCGGCATGCATGGGCGGCAGCTGCGGCCAAACACGCTTTCGCCGCGCCGGTGCAGCTGGCGCCAAAAGTCGTTCGCCCAAAATCGAGTACCGTCAGAGCGACCTTCAATCCTTTTCCAAGAGGACCGAGGATATTGGCTGCCGGCACCGGCATGTTGTGAAAGGCAAGTCGCGCCGTCGCGGTCCCGCGAATCCCACATTTGGGCATACGGGCCTCGACAACTTCGAAGCCGGGCATGTCGGGAGTCACCAGAAAGGCGGTTATCGGCGCTCGCCCCGAGCCAGCGCTTCCCGCCGTGGGCGTGCGCGCTATGACTGTAAGCACCTGGGCGATAGCACCATTGGTGATGTACCGTTTGGTACCGTTGAGAAACCAGGTCTGGCCATCCGGACTGGGGGTGGCTGTCGTTTGCACATTCCCCGCGTCCGACCCCGCCTGTTCTTCCGTCAGTGCGAAAGCAGCCAGTTTCTTACCCGACACCAAGTCCGGCAGCCAAGTTCGCTGTTGTTCCTTCGTTCCGAACAGGAGCAAGGCTCGGATGCCGATGGAATGATGGGCATTCACGAAAACGGCCGTCGATGCGCAATGCCCTCCAATCAACTCCATGATCTTGAGATAAGCCAGTTGGGAGAAACCGCGGCCGCCGAATTCGATCGGTGCCGTCATGCCAAGGACGCCGAGACGCCCCAGGCCATCGATGACGCTTCGGGGGATGTCGCAGTCGCGGTCGATGGCTGCTGCATCGATTTGTTCCGTCGCAAACGCTCGCAGTTCGGCCAAGGCGTGTTCGACTGCCGCCTCTTCGTGCGAGGCCAGACGAGGGTACGGAAACACCAAATGGCTTTGGAACTTGCCGAAGAAGAGGCTCTTCGCAAAGCTCACCTTGGCGTCGCTGTCAGCGAGTAACTCTTCCGCCTGCTCCTTTTGCTCTCGGATCTGACCGCTGCTGAGAGCCATGCCCAACCTCAAACTATCGGCGGCCGCGGCGCTTCGACAACGGCCGATCGAGAATATCCCGCAAGACGAAGGCCGCTTGGAGCGACCGCCGATTCGAGAGCAATTGTCGTACCAGCGGCGCTAGGGGCGAAACACCGCGCCGCGCCAAGCGTCCCTGTTGAGCATAAGCGTCCTCCGGTCGCGCCGGCCCAGGCGGCGGAGCCGGGGGAGAGGACGGCGCCTCCACGACCTTGGCTTGCGGAGTCAATGGAACAGCCCCGGCGGCCTCGGCCTCAGCTAACTCCACGCGCCGTGGCGGCTCAACGCGACGTACCGGCAGCGGATCGCGCCGCACCGGCGTGCGTTGAGGTATGGGGGCAGCGGGTGGCAGTTCAACCGGCTCCGCAACGACCACCACCTCGTCCTCCGCCAGTTCGACCGACCGTAACTTCCGCTGCTTTGCTTCCCTCAGAAATTGCTCCAACTCCTGAGAAGCGCGGCGGCGTGGCGGCGCCGGAGGTCGATCGTCCGGCCGCGCCGCTGGTGCTTTTTTTGCTTGCTGTTGCTGGCTCGACGCCAGTTGGTGGATGATCCAGGCGGCGAGCGCAACCACAGGGATGATCCATTGTACCCAATCTTTCATGACAACCTCGCCGTTGCGCCGTTGGTCCCGGGATGTCAGCGATTGTCGCCCCGGTCGCCGCGTGTCGAACCGATGCCTGCCAGGGCGTTGCGCATTTCCGTATCGGATTGCAGATTCCGCAAATTGTAATAGTCCATGATACCCAAGTGGCCCGCACGGAACGCTGCGGCGATGGCCAAAGGAATTTCGGCTTCCGCCAGAATGACCTTGGCGCGATTCTCTTCGACCGCCGCCTTCATTTCTTGTTCCTGGGCCACAGCCAGAGCACGGCGCTTTTCCGCTTGCGCCTGCGCGACGCGCAAGTCGGCGGCAGCCTGATCGGCCTGAAGATTAGCGCCGATGTTGGCGCCGACGTCGATCTCAGCAACGTCGACCGAGACGATCTCAAATGCCGTTTGCGAATCCAGCGAACTTTTCAGGACGGCCTGCGAAATCACGTTGGGATTCGCCAG
>JANWVS010000230.1 GCA_025056835.1 Gemmataceae bacterium
GGTGGGGGGCGGGCCGCCCCCGGGGCGCGGCCCCGGGACCAGGGAACCAGCCGGCCGTCGTCCATTTCCATCTGCCGCGGCAAGGCCCGGGCTAGTTCGACGCTGTGGGTGACGACGATCAGGATCGTTCGTTCCTGGCGATGCAGCTCCAGCAGCAACTCGGCGACGGTGCGCGCCGTGGTGCGATCGAGATTGCCGGTCGGCTCGTCGGCGAGCAGGAGCGTCGGTTGGAGCAGCAAGGCCCGGGCGATGGCAACCCGCTGCCGTTCGCCGCCGGAGAGCTGCGCCGGCCGATGATCGAGACGATGGTCCAAGCCGACGCGCTCGAGCAGGTAGCGCGCCCGTTGGCCGAGGATGGTTCGATCGCGTCGCGGGTCCGCCAGCGTCGGTACGAGCACGTTTTCCAGCACCGAGCACTGCGGCAGCAGGTAATGATCCTGAAAGACGAAGCCCACGCGACGGTTGCGAAAACGAGCCAGGTCGGCCGGGCCGAGGGCGAAAGGATTTTGGCCCCCAAGTTGGACGCTGCCGGACGTCGGTCGCTCCAGCGTACCCAATACATGCAACAACGTGCTCTTGCCGGAGCCGGACGGACCGAGGATCGCCAGGGCGTCTCCGGGCTGAAGCTGGAGGTTGATGCCGCGCAACACGGTCAGTTCACCGGTGGGCGTGGGAAAGGACTTGGTCAGCTGGGAGACAACAAGCGTCATCGCTGGCAATTTTAGGGAAGTTGTCTTTGGCTGCTGGTGCCGACGAGCGCCCGACCCAACAGCGGCAGACGCGGTTTCGCACCGAGGCTCATTCATTGATGTTGGGCGTCGTTTCCAACGGCTCGTCGGAATACGTCTGGGGCTTGGGCACCTGCCGCCGCAGCAAAAGCCAGGCGGTGGGACCGATCACCAGAGGAACGCCGAGGAGCTTGGCAGGGTCGAGGGAATGGCCAAGCACGATTACGTCCAACGCCAAGGCGAAGACGATTTGCGTCAGACCGACGACCGAGATTTTGGCCGGATCGCCGGTGGTGTAGGCCTTCGTCAGGCAGATTTGTCCCAGGGTTGCACACAGGCCCATGCCGATGAGCATTGCCCATTGCGGCCCGGACAAGGCCAAGTCGGTGCGTTGGCGCTCGAAAAGAAAGTAGGCGGCCGCCGCGAAGACGAAAGCCGTGGCCGAAAAATGGACGACGACGGCACGGGTATCGAGCGCTTGCAAACGGTGCAAGCCGATCATGGCCAAGGCGGTGAACAACGACACCGCCACCGCCACCAAGGCGGCCAGTTCGCCCCGGGCGAAATGGGGCCGTTGAATGAGCACCACGCCGGCGGCCCCACACGCGACTGACAGCCAGACTTTCGCCGAGGGGAATTCGCCGAGCATCGGCCAGGCCAGCAGTGCCACCCAGACGGGGAACATGTTGGTGATCGTGAAGACGTCGGAGATCGGCAAGCGTGTGAGTGCGAAGAAGGTGCCGATCAGGCTGAGACTGCCGGCGAGGCTGCGCACCCACAAGACCCGCGGCCGCCAAAAGACCAGGCGCACGCCCGCCGCCACCGCCCAGGCCCCCACGACCACGAGCGGAATCAACGACCGAAACATGGCGACGATTTGCCACGGCAGCGGGTGCGTCTCGTCCGCGCCGACACGGTGGGCCAAGACGCCCATCCACGCGAAGGAAAAGCTGCCTAACAACATCCACAGATACGGTCGCAGAGACGTCGGAGACATGTATTCGCAGCGTTGTCGGACGACACGTTGCCCGACCTTGCGCGCATTGTAGCAACCGCGGCGCAAGAAAAAAGGCGCCGAGGTCCAAACCCCGGCGCCGGCGGCTCATTGGCAAACCTTAGGGCCGGAGCACAACCGCCCCGATCGCATTCGCCAAGCTCTGACCGAAGTCCCCCGCTGCCCTTCGAACTCCGACGTGGTTCGAGGCCAGCGCCGTCGACACGGTGCGCTGTCGGTCTCAGTTGTCGGTCTTCTTTTTGCCGCCCACCAAGACGATCTCCGTCACCTTGCCGTCGGTGATATTCAACCTGGCCGGGATCCCTTTCTTGGGGTCGATCTCCTTGAACGCTTCATTCTTGACGCCGTCGGCCAACTCGACTTTGGCCTTTTTGTCCATCTTGCAGACCTTGCAATCTTTGGCCAGCTCGTACTCGGCCGTCTTTGTTTCACCCTTTTTGCCGGTCACCACCGTAACCTTGTTGCCGTCGATCTTGGTGATTCGACCGGTGATTTCCTCGGCCAAGGCCAAGCCGATGCTCAAGCCCAGGATCGCGACCGCACAGACCAGTTTGCGCAGCATAAGTGGAGCCCCTTCTGACAAGAAACGACACCGTCTCGCTCTCGACACGCTGTCGAGACCTTGCGATTGCGGAAAGCGAATGTCGCTCCCTTCTGGCGTTAGCAGTTGAACCTCAGCGTCGGCAAAAGGTTCCGATGAAATTTTGGTGAGAAATGCACAGCCGCCCGTCGTTGCCGACCGTCATCCGAAGGCAAAGGTGGCGAGGGTTTCCTCCTCAACGACCGGACGCTGCGCGGCGTCGGCAATGAGACCGCGTTCGCAAGCGGTGAGCCACCGTTCCCAGTGCTTCTGCATCATGGCCTCCCCCAGCCGCACCATGGCGGCGGCTTCACCGCAGCCCGACAATGCGCACGCTTCGGCAACAAAGTCCTCGGCATCCTGATCGAATTCACGCTGAAGTTGGGTCAGCTCCTCCTCGGCAACGGGTGGTGCCTCGTCGAGGCGCTGGCCCAAGACGCGCCCCGTCCACGCTTCGGAAAGCTGGCCGCCGACCACCAAGGGAAACCAAAGCGGCCCCGCGGCGACGCCCACTTCGACCCAGAAGACGGGTGCAGCCGCGGCGCGGATGGTGGCAACACAACTCACCAAGCGGGCCAATTTCGGCGGCGCTGCCGGATGGCGACAGACGTTGCGCTGGAAATGACTCAGCAAAAAATCGCGGAAAGTCGCGGTCGTGAACGTGCCGGATCGTTGGGCAAGTCCCAACGTCGCCTGTCCCCAGCGCCGCAAGGCCCACGCATCAGCCGCGTCTCTGCCCCCGAGACAACCGTGGAAATCGAGCTTCGAACCGTCATCGGGCCACCAACCTTGCTCGATGGCGCGTTCCGCCAAGCCGGGCGACAACCGCTGCCAGTCCTGGCGAATCAAGCCGACGTCGGCGACGGCCCGGGCCGACTGGCATTCCAGCAACGCCCAGTATTTGCCCACGACCTCGAGCAGATAAGCTTCGTGGTGGTCGGCTATCAGGATCGCCGAGGCGCAACCCGCTTCGCTCGCTCCGTGGCCGTAGCGAGCAATCAGGTCCGTGACCACCTCGATGGCGTGTCGTGCCGAATGGCTGCGCTCCAAAATCAGCCGTCCCAGCTCCGATCCGAGCAGTCCGCCCGCTTCCATCTTCGGCCGGACGCAGCGCCACTGCCCCACGCCCACGGCCACGCCCTGATCGTTGCAGCCGTGCACCACTCCCCAATCACCGCGGCACTGCACGGCGATCAGCCCGGCCGTCTGTTTTACTTGCGGCAACTCCACCCGCGATAACATCAAGACTTCATCGGGAGGATGATTGTTGCGCGGCCACGACTTGAGCACCCATTCTTGCCCGCCGGCGTGTCCGTAGACTTGAAAGCCGAAGTGCGTCTCGTTGGCAGCCGTCGCCGGACCAAATGCCACCATCACGTCGCTCGCCATCGGGATCCCTCCGCGAACTCTACATCGCTATATTGGACCACAGCTCCTCTCGATTGGCAATAGCCCAACGACAGAATTTTTTACCGGCGATCCTTCCCGCTGATAAAGTGATGCGCCTGCGTGCCCTCACCCGCCGGACGACGATGTGGCGACTGCGAAGCTGGCGAAGAACACGCCGGCGCGGTACCCTGGAGGTTCTCGGTCGCCCACGCTTGGGGTACGCGCCGGCGGTTAAGCGCTCCGCCAGGCGCCCAGCAGGGCTTCCCGCCATGCGATGGTCCGTCGGCCGCCGTCACCAAACGGTCCTAACGGTTTCTCACGTGCAGCCGGTGCCCCGGGCGTCGAGGCAGCCGGTTTAGTACCGCCCAGCGGACCACCGCGCTGACCAGAACCAGCGCCGTCAACAAACGGTGGTGTCGGCGCCGGCGGCCACCTTGGAGCGGAAGTAGGCCAGGGTCCGTCGAAGCCCTTCGCGGCGGTCGACAGTCGGCTCCCAGCCGAGCAGCTGCCGAGCGCGACTGATGTCGGGTCGGCGAACACGGGGGTCGTCTTGGGGCAAGGGGCGAAATTCAATCGCGCTGTCGCTGCCGGAAAGTTCGAGAATCTCCTTGGCGAAGTCGAGGATGGACACTTCGTGCGGATTGCCCAGGTTCACCGGTTCATGGAAGTCGACGTAAAGCAGGCGGACGATCCCTTCGACGAGGTCGCTAATGTAGCAAAAGGAACGGGTTTGCGAACCGTCGCCGTAGACGGTCAGCGGCTGGCGACGCAGAGCCTGGCCCATGAGGTTGGGAACGACTCGCCCGTCGTCGAGGCGCATGCGCTCGCCATAGGTGTTGAAGATGCGCACGATGTGCGTGTTGACGCCATGGTAGCGATGGTAGGCCATGGTGATGGCCTCGGCGAAGCGCTTGGCCTCGTCGTAGCAGCCGCGCACGCCGATCGGATTGACG
>JANWVS010000231.1 GCA_025056835.1 Gemmataceae bacterium
CTTGGCGTATATGGCGAAGCCGCCGCAGTTGCAACACAAATCGAGCACACGCTTGCCGCGGCAGAAGCCGGCCAAGGCCAGTCGGTTGTCGCGCTGGTCGGTGAAGAAGCCGGTCTTGTGCTTGCTCCCCGGGGCCACGCGAAAACGCAAACCGTGCTCGGTAATGACACGAGGCGCGGGCGCCGGCGGCGGCCGGCAATCGAACGATTCCTGCTTCTGCACGTGTTCCTCGGCAAACCAGTAACAAGTGCTGCCGGGGAACTGCTCCTCGAACCACTGCTGGATCGTCGGACGGAAACGGTACATGCCGAAAGCGAAAAACTCAAGGACGATGACGTCGCCGAACCGATCCACCACCAGGCCGCTCAGCCCGTCGCCTTCGGCATGGACGAGGCGGTAGGCATCGGTGACGGCATCGAGGTCGAGCCATTGCCGCCGCAGTTCCACGGCCCGACTCAGCCGACGCGCGAAGAAGGCGTCGTCGACGGCCTCGTGGGGGTCGGTGGTGAGCACGCGCAGAGCGATGCGGGAGTGGCCGTTGTAGAGCCCGCGGCCGATCCACTGGCCGGCGCGGTCGAGAATATCAACGACGCTGCCCGGCGCCGGCTTGGGCGTAGGTTTTTCAACCATTTTTTGAAAGATCCAGGGATGATTGGAGCGGCGCTCGATTTTCAGTCGGACGCGCGGCAAGGACTCGGTCATGCAGGCCTCACGCAGGGCATGGCCATCCGGGTTACGACGCCCATTGGCGCGAGAAATAGTATGCGGCAAGCCCGAAACCGATCGCGATGACCATGCCGCGGACGGCGTCTGGCCGCAGCGTGCGTGCCCAACGTGCCCCAACGTAGCCGCCGAGGATGGCGGCCGCGGCCATCGCCACGGCATAGGGCCAATATACCTGCGCTCGAACGACAAACAGCACAGCCGAAATGCCGTTCGTGCAAAACGCCAGGAAGGTCTTCAGGGCGTTGACGTGGTGGATATCGTCGAGACCCAGGAAAGCGAGCGAGCTAAGCATAAGAATGCCGATGCCGGCCCCAAAGTAGCCGCCGTAGACGCCGATGGCGAATTGGCCGAGGATGATGGCGCCCAACAACACCGGTCCGGGAGGAGTGCGGCCGGCGTGGCGGCGAAAATAGCGCGCCAAAGCCGGCTGGAGGAGAAAGAGACAAGCGGCGGTCAGGATCAGCCACGGCACCAGCGGTTCGAAGATGCGCGGACCGCCATGGACGAGTAATTCGGCGCCCAGACCGCCGCCCAACAAGCTGGGCAACGAAAGGGCGACGAGCCAGGTTCGGCACCTGCGGAGTTCCGTGCGGTAGCCCCAAGCGCTGGCCACCGAGCCGGGCAATAAGGCGACGGTGCTGGTGGCGTTGGCCAAGATCGAACCGTCCCAGCGGCTGGTCAGCAGCGGCGTAAATCGCAGGGCGGGGAAGGTGAGCAAGGTGCCGCCGCCGGCAACGGCGTTGACAGCGCCGGCGGCCGCCGCGGCGAGGCATAGCCAAACGTATTCCATGGCACGAAATCTCTGCGTCAGGCCGGTGCGGGAAAGTGCCGCCCCAATTCGCGGACCGCGCCGCGCACACGCTCAGTCGTACCTTGGTCTGTCGGCGCTGCCAGCACTTGGCCGATCCATGCAGCGATGGTCCGCATTTCCGTTTCCTTCATGCCGCGCGTCGTCACGGCCGGCGTGCCGATGCGAATGCCGCTGGGGTCGAGCGGCGGCCGCGGATCGAACGGGATCTTGTTCTTGTTGACCGTAATGCCGGCGCGGTCGAGGGCCTCTTCGGCGATTTTGCCCGACAGGCCGCGTGAGGCGACGTCGACCAGTAAAAGATGATTGTCGGTCCCGCCGGAAACGAGGCGATAGCCGAGCCGTTGCAATTCATGGGCCAGGGCCTTGGCATTGGCAATCACCTGAGCGGCATAGCTGCGGAATTCCGGACGCAACGCTTCGCCGAAGGCCACGGCCTTGGCGGCAATGACGTGCATGAGCGGGCCGCCTTGAAGGCCGGGGAAGACGGCTGAGTTGATCTTCTGAATCCACTCTGGTCGACACAGGACGACGCCGCCGCGCGGCCCGCGCAAGGTTTTGTGGGTGGTGGTGGTCACAAAATCGGCGAAGGGCACGGGGCTTTGGTGCTGCTCGGCGGCGACCAGCCCGGCGATATGGGCCATATCGACCAAGAGCAAGGCACCAACGTCGTTACAAATCTGGCGAAAGGCGGCAAAGTCGATCTCGCGCGGATACGCACTGGCACCGGCGACAATCATCCGCGGCTTGTGTTCACGGCTGAGCCGGGCGACCTGGTCAAAATCGATGCGCTCGTCATCCTTGCGAACGCCGTAGGAGACGACTCGGTACCATTTGCCGGAAAAATTCAGGTGCATGCCGTGCGTCAGATGGCCGCCGTGGGCCAGGTCCATGGCGAGAATAGTGTCGCCGTGCTGGAGGGCAGCAAAGTAGACGGCCATGTTGGCCTGAGCACCGGAGTGAGGTTGCACGTTGGCCCGTTCGCCGCCGAAGAGTTTCAACAGGCGTTCGATGGCGAGGCGTTCGACGGCGTCGACGTATTCGCAACCGCCGTAATATCGCTTGCCGGGCAGGCCTTCGGCGTACTTGTTGGTCAGGACCGAGCCTTGGGCCTCCATGACGGCCCGGCTGGCGTAGTTTTCCGAGGCGATCAGTTCGAGACCGTCTTGTTGTCGGCGCTGTTCGCCGGCGATGGCTTGCCAAACTTCGGGATCGACGGCGGGAAGGACGTTCATCGACGGCCTCATTCTCTGCCAAGGGAACCAACGCAGTGATTATACGAAAGCGGGTGAAGGTTACGCACAGGTCGCGGCCAAGCGATTCGCCGGACGGCCTCTTTTCACCGGCAGAATGGGAGCCTGCCGGCGGCCCAGGCATACAATGACGCCGACAGGCGGGAGTTCGCGCGGGACGACCGCGGCGGCGCTGTTCCCCGTTGTGGACCGAGGCCAACGCAATGGCTGCCACGAAACCGATTCGGGCCGATTTTGCCGCTCGACTTTTCGGCGCCTTAGCGGCGGCGGAGCCGGATCGCAATTTGTTCGTTTCGCCTTTCAGCATCGATGTGGCGCTGGCCATGTGCGCAGCCGGCGCCCGCGGCGCCACCCGCCTGGCCTTGGCCGAGTTGCTCGGCGCACCTGGTGACGCCGCAAGTCAGAATCGACGCTACGCCGAGCGGATCGCCCAAGTGCAGGCGGCGGGCGGAGCGGACGTGCGCTTGACGATTGCCAACGCTCTTTGGCGACAGACCGGCCTCAACGTTCGGGCGGAATTTGCTCGTGACGTCGCCGAGAATTATGGCGGGGCGTTTCACGAAGTCGATTTCCAAGCGCAGCCCGAAGCCGCGGTGGCAACGATCAATGCGTGGGTGAAGCGACAGACCGCCGACAAAATCACCGAGCTCCTTCGCCGCGAACACATTGACAAGGCTACTCGCCTGCTCGCGACCAATGCCATCCATTTCCACGGGGCTTGGCAACGGGCATTCGACCCGGCCGACACCTGCGACGACGCATGGCATGGCTGCGCCGGGACGCGCACGGTACCCATGATGCGGTGCCGCGAGGGCTTTTTGTATTACGAGAACGACGCGGTGCAAGCGCTTGAAATACCGTACCGAGGCCAGCGGCTTTGCCTGTTGATCGTGTTGCCTAAGCAAACCGACGGTCTGGAAGTGCTCCAGCGCGATTGGGCCGATGGCAAACTGCTCGACGACATCCTCGCGAGGCTGCGGTTGGAAAAGAACGTGCTCGTTACGCTGCCGCGGTTTACGATGACATCCGAGTTCGCGCTGAAGCCCGTCCTGGTCCAGCTGGGCGCCGGGGCCGCGTTCAGCGACCAAGCCGACTTCAGCGGCATTACCGACGAACCGCTGCCGCTGAGCGACGTGATTCACAAAGCCTTCGTGCAGGTGAACGAGGCGGGAACGGAAGCGGCGGCGGCGACCGGCGTAGTAATGGCCAAATCAGCCATGTCTATCGACGACCTGAAGATCTTTCGCGCCGACCATCCCTTCTTGTTTGTCATCCGGGACCGGCTGACGCACGTGGTACTGTTCCAAGGACGCTTGTGCGATCCGAACTAGGCGTCGGCGGAGCTACGAACCAGGCTTGGTTGCGGGCTGCGCTTCCAGCCATTCATCCAGAGCCACGGCCATCATGGTCAGGCTTGTGCCGTGCAGCTTCAGGGCAGACGAAAACGCCTTGAGCGTCCTTTCGGCTTCGTCCCGCCAGCGCTCCTCGCGGGTCGATTTCCACAGGCGCACGAGATTGCGAGCGGCCATGCTGTTGCCCGACGGTTGGGCGCCGTCATACTGGTCTTTGCAGCGGGCGAAAAGCTTTTCGTGATCGCTGGCGGTCATAAAGAAGCCGCCGGCCTGGTCGCCGTGGAAGCGAATCATCACGTCGGTGAGCTTCTTGGCCGAGTCGAGCCAGCGGCCTTCGCCGGTCGCTTCGTGGAGCGTGAGCAAGCCGTGGACCAGAAAAGCGTAATCTTCGAGATAACCATTGACCGCAGCCTTCGGTTTTTGACCCGGAGCCGCGCCGTAGGTCCGTAAGAGGCGGCCCTCGTTCGTCACTTGGTGCTTCAAGACGAAATCGGCGGCTCGGCGGGCGACGTCGAGGTACGCGGGT
>JANWVS010000232.1 GCA_025056835.1 Gemmataceae bacterium
GAAATGGCCCGCGAAGCCAATCTCGATTTGGTGGAAGTGGCCGCCGCCGAACGGCCGCCGGTCTGCAAGATCATGGACTACGGCAAGTTCAAGTTCCTGCAGAAGCAGAAAGCCAAAGATAAGGCGAAGACTCACCACCAGAAGCTCAAGGAAATCCGACTCCGCCCCAAGACCGGCGAGCACGACATCGAAACCAAAGTCAACCAGGCCCGCAAGTTTCTCGAGCATAAGGACCGCGTCCTGGTTTACGTCGTCTTCAAGGGCCGAGAGTTGCAACACATCGACGAAGGCCGCCGAATCTTGACGCAAGTGCTCGAAAAGCTGGCCGACGTTTCCAAAATTGAAAAGGCCCCGGCGATGGAAGGTAAACGGATGTCGACCATGCTCGCGCCGAAGTAAAATTTCTATCTTACCTTCTCATTGCGTCGTTCGTACAATACCGGCTCCCCCGCGGCTCGTCGCGCGACGCGATTTTGATGCCGGGGCGACGGGCCAGAGACTTAGTCTTCGGACTGGGGGTGGGAGCGGCGATCCATGCCAAAAATGAAAACCCATAAAGCCTCGGCCAAACGCTTTCGTGCTTCGGCCTCCGGTAAGTTGAAGCGCGTCCAGGCTGGGAAAAAGCACTTGAACAGCCATAAGACCGGCAAACGCAAACGCCAACTGCGGGCGAAAGTCGCCGAAGTGGGCCGCGTGGCCGGAAAGTATCTCCTGCATATTTAAAAAACGTGTTCCACGACGTAAGCGGCTGCCAATCCGCTGAGGCCACGAATGAGGTGATCTGCTATGGTGCGAGCACGCAGCGGTGTCCCTGTCAAACGCGACCGCAAACGGCTGCGCAAATTGACCCAAGGCTTCCGGGCCAGCCGCCACAATCTGTATCGGCAAGCGATCGTGACGTTGATGCGGGGCCGCCGTTACGCTTTCCGCGACCGCCGCGTCCGCAAGCGCGACTTTCGCCGCTTGTGGATCGTGCGCATCAACGCCGCCTGCCGAATGCGCGGCCTACGCTACAGCCAGCTCATCAGCGGCTTGCAGCACGCCCAAATCGAACTTAACCGTCAAATGCTGGCAGAGTTGGCCGTGCGCGATCCGGCCACGTTCGACAAGATTGTCGCTCTGGCCGTGCAGTCGCGCGGATGACGCTTCCGCGGCCGACATTTCGACAACCCCGTGCCGCTAAGCCGCGTCGACCGGTGTTCCCTTTCCCATGCCGCGCTTTCGACCTCCTCTTGGTGCAAGCCCTGAATCGATCAGCGCTGTGTGCCATGATCTTTTCCGACCGTGCCATTGGTACGTCGGTCCGAGTTTATCGGTCGCCTTCGAGACGGAAGTTGCGGAGGACGTTCCGTGGGAGGTTTACCAGGGCCGGTTGCTGATGCCGGAACACGCCCGTCAGCGCCGCCGTTTCACGGCCTGGAACCTGGTGCAACAAACCGACGCCGGCCCGGCCGACCTGCCGTTGGTGTCGCTCAAGTTCGATAGCGCCGCCCGGATGATTCACGTGGTGCGCGGAATTCTCAGCTACGTGTGGCAGAACCAGCGGGAAGAGACCCACATCGTCGCCGGCACCGAAGTTCCACGATGGGTTGCGGAACTCGTAGGCTCCGTGGGCGTACTCGAAGTCGACGACCTTGACGAACTTCGCGACCAATTGACCTGTCTGCTGTGGCAAGCCGTCGTGGGCACCAGCCGATTGCCCCTGACGTCGTTGGAAGCGCCGTTGCCGGCGTTCGTGTTCGGACAATTGACCTATCTCTATCGCCCCGCAGCGACCGATAACCAGCCCCTTACCGACTGGCGGCAGCTGATCGAACTCGGCTGGCAATCCGAACTAGGCCAAGGCGAATCGGCAAAGCTGCTCGAACTTATTCTTCGTGCCGCTCGTCCGGCTGAGTTGCCCGACACAAGCCAGCGCATCGTTTCCCGATGGCGGGTGCTTGGTCGGTCCCCCGCCGAGCTGCGGCAACTGCTCCAGGTGGTTTTCAACGACGTATCCTTGTCGCCGTGGACCAACTTTGTTCCCAATTGCTTGGCTCTGCTTCGCGGTCTCGTGGCGCATGGGGTGTGGACGACGGCCGATGAGATTGACTTCCTCGCCTGGCTTTTGCAAAAGTTGTGCCGGCATCTTACCGCCTACGATCTCGTGACATTCCATCACCGCGGCGCGAATTATCCGGATGCCCTGTTGCTAGACGCCGCCCTCAAGCGCTACTTGCAGTTGCTCGGCGCAGAACCAGGAAGCGAGGAGGGTGCGGGGCCGGCAAGACGTCGTCGGCGCGCGCTGCGGCAAGCGCTGCTCGCTCGCCACGCCTATCACGGTCATGCCGTTCCCGATGCCCCGACCTCGCCGGGTGAAAATATCCGAGTCTTGCCGGCGCCGTGGGGCCGCGTCGACGACGAACAAGTGTGGCATCCACAGCGCCGCCGTAAGTTTCTCTTCGCCGAGGAACCACTGGCCAAACTGCTGGGCCTGGGTCATCGCCGCGCCTTTGGCCGAAGCCTGGACGATCTGGCCCATCGCGAGGAATTGCTTGAGCTAGGCTTGGCGACGTTCATCGACCGCCCTTTCGGCGTGGGCAAAGAACGTCTTGAACCAGACCAAACCCCGCTCCTGGCTCATGAAGCTTTCAGCCCTCGAATCGCTCAACGCAATCTCGACCGGCTTGCGTCGCTGGCGGCCGAATTAGGGGTGCCGCTGCCATCGGCCTGGGAGAGTTGGCAGCGCGACCTTGAGGAGGCTGCGGAATGGGTGCCTGGCGTTCCGATCCTGGCGGTGGCGTCGCTGGAGCGACCGGTTGCCGCACTCGCCGACGCCCGCCGCGCCAGCGACGACTTTATCGTCCTCCGCACGTTGCCGGGCAGCCGCCGCCTCTTGCGGACCTGCTTCGACTGGTCGGTCCTGGAACGCCGATTTCAACTCCAACGACTATGGAGTGGGGCGACGTTTCGATGTTTGCGACTGGTTTGCGGGACAGACCAGAGCGTTGTGGTTATTTCGGCAGACGTCGACGCCGGACGTGGGGCGCAGTCTGGCCCCCGATTGTTGCTGGAGGCCGATCCCGGGCTGGGTTATCGCAACCGTGGCGGGTTGGAATTGCCCGTGGCCGGTTTGCGCATCTGGGCCGTGCGGGACGACAACGGCGCCGATCATGACCTGCGCGGCGAGGAGGTCCGCGTCCTGCCGCGTTGGTGAGCGATCACTTGGCTTTCTCAGCCAAGCGTTCGCGCAACCTGGCTAAAAGGATCGACTTGGACGGCGGTTGCTTGGCCTGGTCGCCCCTGTCGTTGGCCGGCGCAACCACGCCGGAAGCCGTCAACCCCGAGGCGTTCGAAACGGCGGCTTGCCGCTGAACGGTGGTCGTCGCCTCGGAAGCGGCTGGGCGCGCTTCGGCCTCAACGAAAATCGACGCCGTATCGTCGCCGAGCAGGGCTTTTGCCTCCACCGGAGTAAGGCGGCGATTGATCGCGATCAAGGTCATGTGGCTGTACGGCACGATCATCAACCGCGCGTCGGCGTTGGAACCGGCCATGCGGCCGCGCAACATCACGAAATCGTCTTCCAGCTTGTAGATTTGCTGAACGACGACCTCGGCCCCCGTCACCAGGCCGACGGCCACGCTATCTTGCAAATTGGCAGGGATGCGGCGAAACAGATTGATCCAGGCAGCGCCTTGCATGGAAAGCACTCGGTCTTTATCAACACGAAACCACGCGACCAACGTCGGTCTGGATCAACTGTAGCTCATTTTCGCCGCGGTGTGCGTCGTCAGTTGGACCAATCGCTGTACAATAGTCTGCCGACGAAATCCACCAGCGCCACCGCAGGAGCACGTCGGGAGGGCGTCTTGTCGGCCGCCGAGGCGAGTCGTTGTCGAATCGCCGCGCCTCACAGCCGGCCTCCCCCAGGTGACGCCCACGGATGCACGGGAGCACGGGAGTCTGGTCATGGCTGGTCTTCAGTTGCGTAGCGACCGCTGCGAACTCGACTTCCTCGCCTTGGGAGCTTTGGTCCACCGCCTTGATCCGGGAGTGGTTCCCTTTCGTAAGGCCCGAGCCTTTGACGTCCACGTTTCGGGAGGCGAATACAACGTGGCCGCCAACTTAGCCGATTGCTTCGGACGACGAACCGGCATCGCCACCGCCATGGTCCGCTACCCGATCGGAGACCTGGTGCAGGCCCGAGTTCGCGAAACCGGCGTGGTCCCGTTTTACAAGTGGTTTGATCACGACGGCGTGCGCGGTCCGAACATAGCGACCGTCTACAGCGACCGCGGCTACGGTGTTCGTCCGCCCATAGTTTTCTATAACCGGGCCAACGAAGCCGGCGCCATGCTCCAGCCGGGCGATTTCGACTGGGGGAGTATTTTTGCCGGCGGCGTCCGGTGGTTCCATTCCGGCGGCATCTTTGCCTCGCTTGGACCACGGACGGCAGACTTGATCATCGAAGGCATGCAAGCCGCCCGCGCTACCGGCGCCGTCGTCAGCTTCGACCTCAATTACCGTGCCAAATTGTGGGCTTCGGTTGGCGGACCGGCACGGGCCCACGAAGTGTTGCGCCGGATCGCGGTTCATGTGGATGCCCTCATCGGCAACGAAGAAGATTTGCAAAAGGGATTGGGTATCGAGGACACAGCCGGAGCTGCCGCTGCCGAAAAC
>JANWVS010000233.1 GCA_025056835.1 Gemmataceae bacterium
GTGACTCCCTTGGGCTTGACGACTTCGCGGTGGATCAAGTTGTGGACCGGTTCGCTGACGAAACTGTTGCCGTAGTAATCCGGGCCGAAGAAGTCGTCGCGATAGATGATGCTGCTGCACGCTGAGGTGAAGTGGTTGATCGCGCCGGGGCTGTTGAAGCGCGGCAAGGGTTTGCTCATGGGATAGACGGGGGCCGCGCCGGGCCGGACCGACACGTTGACCCGCGGATCAGGATACAGCACGTGCGGATTGCGCCGGAGGTAGCGGTCTTCGAGGACAAAATGGAACAAGGGATTACTGTTGTTGTTACCGAACCAGTGGCCAAAGTCATCGCGGCAACGACCGAATTGTGTCTGGCCGGTAACGGCTTCGATCTCGCCGGTCGTCGGCTTGAGGCGAAAATCGCGGCCGGAGATGTTCACTCCGACCGCTCCGCCGACTTTCTCGACCGTGACCCCTCCTTGGCCATCCGGCACGAGTTTGTGGACGGGCCGCACAACGCCGCCGGAATCGCCGTTGGCACCGTATAGCCAGTTATCTAATCCCCCGACGAGACCGTTGACGCGGTGCTGCTGGTTGCCTTCCCGGAAGCCCGTGAACAAGACGACCTTTTTGTCGGCCTTGCCGTCGCCGTCGGTGTCCTCGGCATAGAAGATGTCCGGGGCGCACGTGACGATAACGCCGCGGCCCCAAGGGGTGACGCCCGTGGGAAAGCCCAGCTCATCGAGAAAGACCGTGGCCTTGTCGTAGGGGCGTAATTCGTCGGGAGGACTGGGTGCGGCGGCGCCGGTCGGCCGAGTTTTTTCCAGGTACTTCACCTTGCCGCCGAATTTTCCCTTGCCGTCGACCCCCAGGGGATAGTCCCCCATCTCGACGACCCAAAACTTGCCGTCAGGCCCCCAGGCGAAGGCAACCGGGTCCATCACCAGCGGCTCGGCGGCCATCAATTCGACAACGAAACCCGGCCGAGGTTGCATGCACTTCAGCGATTCGCCCGGCGGTTTGGGACCTGGTTCCATGACCGGCGCCTGGGCAGAAGCGGTTGCGACGCAGACCCCCAATACCAGCACGCTGAGTCGGATCATGCAAGCACCTTCCCACGGCAACGCGGCAGCCCCACCGCCCAAGGCGGCCGAACGAACCAACCCCTGCTATTTCGCAGGGTCCAAAGGCGTGGCGTCCGCTTCGAGATCGCCCAAGGCGAACTGGATGCCGGCCAAGTAGTGGCGCAGGATCATCGGATTGAAGTAAATCTCTTCCCGGTGGCCCAAGGAGCAATAGAAATTGCGCCCCTTCCCGTAGGTTGCCACCCAAGCGACGGGGAAGAAGCCGTCCTTGCGTGTGCCGAGCTTGAGGTCGGCGGCAGTCATCCGTTCCTTGTCGAGCGCCAACAGATAGCGGCGGGCGTTGGCAAGGGCGGTGTCGTCGCGGAACATATAGATTTCATCGGTGATTTCGAAATCCTTCCCCTCGAAAACGGCGTTGACCGGGTGTTTTGGCTCAAGGACCTTGATCGGCACCTTCTTGTGCCAGGGGTGGCTGACGAAGGCGCCGCCCATCATGACGTTGTACTCCTTCCAGTTGCGATAGGTGTCGGTGGCCGAGTGGGTGCCGATCAATCCCTTGCCCCCTTTGACGAAGTCGACGAGGCTTTGTTTGAGCATTTCCTCACGTTCCTTGTTGCCGTCCTTTGGCCGAAGGCATTCGCCGGTGGTGTTGAGCATAAGGACGGCATCGAACGCTTTGAGCCGCTCCGGTTCGAACATCGACTCGTCTTCCGAGGCCACGGCGGTATAGGCACCGGTCTTGTCGCCCATCATGGTGATTGCCTTGACCCCGACAGGGATGGAACTGTGGCGAAACCCCGCGGTCTTGGAGTAAATGAGGATCTTGCGCGGTTGTTTCGGCTGGACCGGCGCCTTGTCCGGCAGGGCGGCAATGATTTTGTCGAGAAACTTGTCCGCATTTTGGGCGAAAACGACGGTCGGGCCAGTCAACAGGACAGCGCCGACTAGCGCCGTCAGCGTAGCAACCAATGTGCGTCTCATGGTGGACCTCGATAACAGGGAGGAGTTTCTGGCAACGTACCGATTTGGGCGCCGAATGCAAGTGCGCGCGTCGCGCCTTCGGCGACAGGACTATTTCTTGGGGGGCAGATGATAACCTTCTTTAAGCAAGCGAATGCGATACAAGCTGCGGCCGGCGGTGATGTAGAGCATGTTGGCGTCCGCGCCGCGCCCCCACCCGACGTTGGTCGGTATCTCCGTTTTTATGTAGGCCAATTCTTTGCCGTCGGGATTGTAGACGTAAATGCCGGGTCGCGTCTCATCGCGAACGGCGACGTAAAGGTTCCCTTCGACATCGGCGACCAGACCGTCGGGACCGTCTTGGGGAGCGTAATCCACGAGCACTTTACGGAATTTGGCCGAGCCGTCGCTGGCCAGGTCGTACGCCAGCAGGGCCATCAGGCCTTTGCGCAGCGGCGCCTCCTTGGGCAGTCGACCGATGCCGAAGCTGCCATTGTCGTTGCTGACGACGTAGAGCGTTTTCTGATCGGGAGAAACGAGCACGCCGTTGGGCTTGCCGGCATCGGTGATGATGCGATGGATGGAACCGTCGGGGTCGATACGATAGACGGCCTGCACCGGTTGTTCGAGCGGTTCATGGCCGAGGTAGCGCGGATCGCTGAAATAGATCCGTCCTTTCTCGTCAATGGTGATGTCGTTGGGAGAATTAAAGGGGCGTCCCTCGAAGAGGCCGGCGAGGATGTAGCTCTTGCCGGTCTTCATGTCGGTCTTGATGACACGGCGGCCGCCGAAATCCGCCCCCTCGGCGACGATCATGTTTCCCTCGGCATCGAACTTGATGCCGTTGGACATGCCGCTAGGGGAGCGAAAGATCGACGTCACCTTGGTTTTCGGATCGAATTTCCAGATGTGGCCGGCCTCCAAAGGCAGCTTCTTCTCTTTGTTGACGTGGCTGAAGGTGATGTCGCTAAAGTAGATGGTGCCGTCCGGGGCGGAACAGACACCTTCGGTGAGGACATTGCCGCCGTCGAAGACCAACTCGAGTTTGGCCCCCTCGGGAACAATCGGGTTTTGCGCCGCCGCCGGAAGGACCAACAGCAGGCAACCGAGCCAGGGCAAAACGAAGCATCGTGGGAACATACGGATCTCCTTGGCATCGCGAGCTTGGCGATAACGACGTAACTTAGTCTAAGCTGCGCGCTGTGGGGCGGCGAAGTTCTCAACGGGCTTTTTTCAGAATCTGCCGGTTTCGAGCGCCTTGGGGCTATTCGCGCCGCGCCGACGCTTGTAGAAAACTCACTGCGAGGCGCATGCGCGCGTCGCGAGACCGAGGCGGCAAGATCAGTCCAGCGCTGCGACGATGTCCCTTCCCGCACAAACAGCCATCTTGCTCACGACGGCGCGAAACTTAGCCGAAGCCCTACCGGCCGATGCGGTGTTGCTCGTAACCGAGATGGACCTTGATTGGTCTCGCGTGGTGGAGCATCTGCCCGCGGACAAGTTGTTGATCGTGGCCCGGGATCCCGAGCACGCCGCGGCTGTCCGTGAGCACGGCGGGCTGACGCTGCTCGACATCAACCCCGGCCCCATGCCGATTCAGGAGCGGATGAGCCTGGCCTTGCTGGAAGCCGTCGCCTTGGGCAAACTCCGCGCCGGCGACCACGTCGTGGCCCTCTACAACGGCATCGGCGTCGAAGAAAACCGTCCCGAACCGATCGACAGTATCAGCATCATCCATCTGGGTGAGCATCTGGAACGGCTGAGCGCCCAAGACCTGCGCAAACTTAACACGCAAGTGCCGCTGGAAGTCCTTCGCGCCGTGGTCGACCTGGCGACCGAAATCGGCCGCGAGGGACGCGAAGGCAAACCCGTGGGCACCATGTTCGTCGTCGGCGACACGAAGAAAGTGCTGACAATGTGCCGGCCGTTGAATTTCAACCCTTTTCGCGGCTACAGCGCCGCCGAACGCGACATTCGTGACCCGCGCGTCCGGGAGCAGATCAAGGACATTGCCCAGCTGGAAGGGGCGCTGATTATTCAACGCGACGGCGTCGCCGAAGCCGCCTGCATGTACATCGACGCCCCGGCGGAAGGAATCACGATCAGCAAAGGCCTGGGCACCCGCCATTGGGCCGCCGCTGCCATTACGAAAAAGACCAAGGCCATTGCCGTCGTCGTCAGCCAATCCTCCGGCATCGTCCGCATTTTTCAAAATGGCACGATCGTCTTAAACATCCCGCCCTTAGCCCGGCCGATGATCTGGTCGCATTTTCACATGGACGGCGACCACGGCGTCTCCCACAGCCCCATGCCCGTCGGTTAATTCTCGCCATCTTAACAGCGTGCCGCCGCTAGACGCCTCCTAATCCTTCAATCCGTTAAGGCCGGAAAACCGATGAAGTCTTAGGCATCAACAAGGGGCCAGCAAGCCATGAAAAAACTCGCCGCTACGTCCTTGGCGTTAGCGTTGGGAATTCCGACTACGCTCCCAGCGCAGCAGAGCGTCTATTTCAAGCAAGAAACCGCGGCTCCACCGCCAGCCGTCACGCCTGTTGCTGCCGCGGCACCGCAAATGCCTTCGGGCAGCGTCGTGCCGGTGCGGGTACACTTCGGCGGCGCGCTGACC
>JANWVS010000234.1 GCA_025056835.1 Gemmataceae bacterium
CGCGTCGGCGCGGTAAAAGCGGTCGAAGACGAAGGGCAGGTGTTGCGGCGCAATGCCGCTGCCGGTATCGGCGACTTCGATGGCGACGCGGTCGGCCAGGGCCGCAGCCGAGACGGTGATGGCACCGCCGGCGGGGGTGTGGGCGAAGGCATTGGCGAGCAGATTGCCCACGACCCGCTGAAACAACGGCCGATCCACGTTCACGATCAGCGCCGGCGGCGCCGTCACGGTGAGCGACACCTTGGCTTCCTCGGCAGTCGCCTCGTAGAAGCCGGCGATCGCTGCCAACTCGTGGGCCAGGTCGATAGGCTCCTTGGCCAGTTGCGCTTCGGGGCTTTCCGCGCGGGCCAAGAAGAGGAGGCTGTCGATCAACCGGGCGAGTCGACCGCATTCCTCGAGCACCGAACCGAGCACGTCGCGATATTCTTGCGGCGAGCGGGCCTGGCCGAGAGCGACTTCGGCCTCGCCGCGCAGGTTGTTGACGGGGGTGCGCAGTTCGTGGGCGATGTCGGCCGAGAAGCGGGAGAGACGTTGGAACGAGTCCTCCAGGCGGTCGAGCATGGCGTTGAAGGTCGCCGCCAGGTCGGCCAACTCGGTCGGCAGTCCGTGGGTATCGAGTCGTTCGTTGAGGGTGGCGGAACCGATGCGGGCGGCGGCAGCGGCCATGCCGTGCAACGGCCACAGACCGCGACGGGCGATGATGAAGCTGACGACGGCACAGCCGCCGATGGCGCCGCCGACGATCAGCCACAGCATGCGGCGAAAATCGTCGATGAGGTTTTCTTCGAAGGTGCAGTCGAGAGCGGCCTGAAGAAGGTAGGGAGGCGCATCGGGCTGATCGGAGCATGCCTCCGCGGCGGTGAGACGATAGGACTTGCCCGAAGGGGCAGTCCATTCCTTGGCGGGCGGCGGTGCTTGTTCGGGCGTGGCCGGCGTGGGGAAAACGTCGGGCGGCAAATCATCGTCCATGCCGGGGGTCTGGATGAGCGTGCGGCGGCGGTGGTCGAGAAGGCGGACGAGGATCGTGAGTTGGCTGTGGGCGGGATCCTGCCACCGAACTTCCTGGGCGATAGCGGCGAGTTCGCGCGGCTGCTCGCTCAGCCGGCGGCGCAGGACGTGGATTTTATTGGCCAGGAGCTGGTCGTCCTCGCGTTCGAGATTGGCGACCAAAGCCCAATGCAGGGCCGTGGCGACGCCCACGAGCAGGGCGGTGGTCGAGGCGGCGTACCAGGTGGTCAGTCGCGCCGCCAAGGACCACGAGCGGGGCGGGGCGGCGTTCGGGCGGCACACGGCTGCCTCAGGGGGGCTGGAGGACATAGCCGACGCCTCGCACGGTTTGGATCAGCTTGGTGGGGAAGGGATCATCGACCTTGGCGCGCAGGCGGCGGACCTGGGTGTTGACGACGTTCATCTCGCTGTCGAGGGTGACGTCCCAAACTTGCTTGGCCAGAAACGACCGCGACAGCACTTCGCCGGGACGGCTGGCCAGGCAAGAGAGCAGGGCGAACTCCTTGGGCGACAGTTCGAGGCGGACGCCGCCGCGGGTGGCTTTCTGTCCGAGCAGGTCGATTTCCAAATCGCCGACGCGGAGCAGTTCCTGCGGCCGGTCGGGTTGGCGGCGCAGGATGGTGCGGATGCGGGCCAGCAATTCCGAGAAGGCGAACGGTTTGACGAGATAATCGTCGGCACCCAGCTCCAGGCCCTTGACACGGTGGCGCACGGCGTCGCGGGCCGTCAGGAAGATGACAGGGGTATGTCGCTGGGCCTGGCGCAGCTCGCTGAGGACCGCCCAGCCGTCGAGGCCCGGCAGCATGACGTCGAGGATGATGAGTTGGTAGGTCCCGGTCAGGGCCAAGCGCAGACCGGCGGGGCCGTCCGGGGCGACGTCGACCCCGAAGCCGTTTTCCGTCAGCCCCTTGCGCAGGTAGGCGGCGGTCTTCTTCTCATCCTCGATGACCAGGATTTTCATGCGGCGGTTCTCATCAACGGCCGACGCTGAATGTCCGCTCCAGCCGTGTGACATTCCCCTGTCCATCGGCGACGGCCACCGTCACGGTACCCCGGTGCAGTTGGGTCAGCGGCGTCTTGAGTCGATATTCCCATACGCCCTGGCTCGTCGGTCGGAATTTCGGAGCGAGGTTCGTACCCGGCGGCGCGTCGTCGACGGCAAAGTCGGCGGTCACGGTCAACGACTTTGGATCGATGCCGGTGCCGTAATCGTGCATGCCGATCAGCAGGCGCGTCAGCTCGGCGTTTCGGCCTGCCGCCGGCAGGGTCAAAGCGAGCGTGGGACGTTGGTCATCGAGGAACCAGCCGAAACTGGCAGTCGGCTGTCCCGCGGCGCCGGCGTCCAGGTCGATCGGGCAGCCCAGGTCGATCCAGCGGGCGAGGGTGCGCTTGTCGTCGTCGCTCAAGGGGGCGACCTTGCCGGCTTGGACGGCCTCGGGCGGCGGCATCATCGGCGGCAGATAATCGAGGTCTTGCCGGGCCTTCATCTTTGGCACGTCGACCTCTTGGCCCTTCCAGGTCAGGGTGCGCGCCCCCGGCCGGGTTTCGGACGGATGGTCGTCGTTGTGGAAGCCGTCGAGCCGCGCGCCGAAGATCTTCCAGATCAGGAGGCTGCGGCGCGACTGGAATTTGCGGATGTAGCGCGAGGCTTGCATCGAGCCCCAGCTGTCCCAGCCGATCGGTTTATGACCAAACCGGGCACGTTCGTCGGCGGCGAGGCGGGCATAGGTGCCGGGCAGCTTGCCGAGGTTTTCGACGTTGACCAGTTCGTCGTCGGCGTCGAGGTTGAGATTGCCGGCAGGTTCCTTGCCTCCCCGGGCGGTATGACACGCCGCACAACTGCGCTGCAAGATCGGCTTGATGTCGCGATGGTACTCGACGTTGACCACGGCCGCTTGTTTGCCGGAGCCGAAGTCGCGCGTCAGGAAGCGTAGTCCGGTTTCGTCGTCGGCGTCCCACTGCCGCCGGGATTGATCGGCCGCCTTGGCGACGACCAGCGGCGTGGCATTGACCAGGTCCCACACCGGATAATCAGGCCGGGCGGCGCGGGTCTGCTCGAAGGGCGTCGGCCGTTGGCTGTGGGCGTGGCAGCCGCCGCAGTTGACGCGCATCTCGCCGGGACGGAGCTGGTGCCATGTCTGGGCGGAGTTGAGGACCATGCCGCGCTTGTCGATGGTCTGAAAGGTGAAGGCCGTGTCGGCGGGGATCTTGGCCAGGAAACTGGTGTCGGGGTTGCCGTCGGGGTCGAGCGGCTGTCGGCCGGTGGAGAAGTCGCGCAGCGGAATTTCGCCGAGAATGCGGAGCCGCTCGCGGGCGTGGTTGTAAAAAAGTCGGCCGCTCTTGGCGCCGGAGCGCATGGTGGTGGGTTCCTGGGCGACGATACGAACGGCATGGATGTCGTCGTTGCTGTAAAGACCGGCGTCGGCCCCTTGGTTGTGCCAGTTGAGCGGCGGGCCGTTGCCGTGCGTGGTGAACGGATCGAGGCCCTTCCACGGGTCGTTGCCGCCGGCGTAGGTAGCGGTGACGCTTCCCTTGGGCACCACGCCGTTGGGATAGCTTTCTCGTTTGTAAAAGCTCGACGTGCCGACAAGGCCGAACGGCGTGCCTTCCGGCAGGTGCTTGGAGAGCGTGCCGTCGTTTTTCAACCGCGGCAGGGTGTTCGGCTCGCGCATGCCGTAGATGCGTTGGTAGGGGACCAAGGCCCGCGGCCAGCATTCGTTGTACTTGGGGTCGTGCTTGATGAGCCGCAGCTGGGCCGGTTCCTCGACGATCTCGTTACTCTTGATGAGATAGATGCCGCCGTCGATCTGGGGCAAATACGTGTATTGGTGGTTGACCGGCCCGGGCGAATAGCAGGTGAGCAGATGGTTGTCGGGGGCGCCGGAGGGGTGAGTGAACTTGCCGACGGCCGGCGAGTTTTTGTCGCCGCGGATCGAGCGGTTGGCCGGTCCTTCCCCGCCCAAGGCGAAGGGGGTCAGGGCCACGGAATGCGCCGGCATGAACGGCATGCGATACAGGATCGGATGGCCGTTGTCGAATCGGCCCATGCGCCAGGGGACGTTGCGGGGATCATTCATGTAGGCGGGGCCGAAGGCAACATAGCTGCCGGCGCGGGCCAAGCGGGCCGCCTGTTCCTCAGCCGGATCGGGGCTGAACGGCGACCAGTGCGGCGGCGCCGTGGGCACCTTGAAGTAGGCGCCGAAGCCGCTGTTGTTCTGGTTGTAGTACATCTCGAAGACGATGTCGCCGTTGGTCAACTGGGTTTGGAAGTGAAACCCGTTGGGCGCGCCGCCGGGGTCGAAAGCGCTGACGAGCGGGGCCCAGTTGGTGCCGTCGGGGTAGATGGTCCAGATGCCCCAGAGGATGTCGGAGCGTTGACCTTGGGACTCGAGAGTGCTGTACATGATGCGGCCGTCCATCAACACGACCGGGTGCAAGGCCCCGGAAATGTTGAGGTAGCCGATCTTTTCGAGATTGGTCGGCGTTTCGTCGTCGCCGATGGAGGTATCGCGATCGTCCATGACGAACAACTGGAGGGCGATGGCCGGATAACCTTTCGCGGGGCGGTAGCCATCGCGATTGCTGGTGAAGACGATGCGGCCGCCGGGCAACGGGCATGGGCCCATGTTGTAGACGCCGGT
>JANWVS010000235.1 GCA_025056835.1 Gemmataceae bacterium
GCATTGTCCTCGGAAATTCCTCAGGACGGCGTAGTCGCGATCGACAATTTCCAGCATGATCCGGCTGGCAATGTCCTCCGTGTCTTCGGGACGAAGATCGATACTCCGGAGATAGGCTGTATGGCTGATCACATGATAGATCAACCCAAGAAATCGATCGACGAAGTCGTTCCACGCGCCGGGTTCATGATGAAGGCAGCGCCGCACCAGCTCGCGGTCTCGTGGAGTCAGCGGCACGATGTCGCCCTCGCCGTACTGCTTGGTACCTTACAAGCGAGTGTATGGTTCGTCCCCCGGGCCGGACACCGCCAAACCACGACACCGACGGCGCCGACCTTGACGACTCGTGGAGAACTTTCGGATTCGTCTTGGGTTCTTTTTTCTCCTCGCGCTTCGGCGGCGTCGCGGGTGCGGTGGGTCGGTTCGCGTCTGTTTTTTGGCTTTGTTTCATGGCGATGCCGATACCCACCGCGACAGCCAGCGTCGCTGCCGCCGCCACCGCCAGCCACAGCATCAAAGCCCCGGACACTCGTCTGCGCCGCACTCCAAACCGCCGCGGAGCCAGCAGCGGCGGGGCATCGTCATCGAGGCCGAAATCCGGCTTCGAGGGCGGAACGCCTTGGGCGATGCCGACCGCCACGGCCCCGGCGGCAGCTGAGCGGGTCGCTTTCGCTCGCGCCAGCTGCTCATCATAGGCGCGGCGTTTTGCGGGATTCAGCAACGTGAGCCGTGCCTCGGCGATCTCATTGAGCACCCGCGTACAAACCGCGGCGTGCTTGCCGATTTGGTAGGTGCGGACGTGGGCCGTCTGCCGCACCGCCGCCTCTTCAATCACTTCCGGATCCGACTCCCCCTCGGCGATGCCCAGAAGCTGATAATACGTGGGCGGCCGCTGGTCCTTGGGAATGCCGAGCCATTTGTGATACGGGTCGAACATGACCGCAATGTTCCAGCTTAGCGCAGCATCTCGTGCACGGCCTCGCGTTCTTCTTGCAACTCTTGCAAGGTCACCTGGAATTTCTCCTGCCCGAAAGCGTCGAGTTGCAGCCCCGGTACGACTGCAAAGTTGCCTCGGCCGTCGGCGGTGCAAGGGTAGCTGAACACCAAGCCGGCCGGCACGCCGTACTCGCCGTGGGACACCGTGGCGACACTGACCCAATCGCCCGGCGCGGTGGGCTGCAGCCAGCTTTTGACGTGATCGAGGGCAGCGTTGGCGGCCGACATCGCGGAACTAGCCCCGCGAGCCTTGATGACCGCCGCTCCGCGATTCTGAATCTGCGGCACGAACACTGTTTCCAGCCAGTGGCGGTCGGTGATGACTTCGGTGGCCGGTCGGCCGTTGATTCTGGCGTTGGTGAAGTCGGGATACTGGGTGTTGGAGTGATTGCCCCAGATGGTCACGTTGGTGACTGCGCCGCAGCCCACGCCGGCTTTTTTGGCCAGAGCGTTTCGCGCCCGATTGTGGTCGAGGCGGGTCAGGGCAGTCCAGCGGTCGGCCGGGATGTCGCGTCCGTTGTGGTAGGCCACCAGGCAATTGGTATTGCACGGATTGCCGACGACGAGGATTCGCACGTCGCTGGCGGCATGGGCTGCCAGCGCCCGGCCCTGGCCGACGAAAATCTTGCCGTTGATGCCGAGCAGGTCCTTACGTTCCATGCCTTGCTTGCGCGGAAAAGAACCGACCAAGAGGGCGTAGTTGACACCCTGAAACGCGCGGTTGGGGTCGTCGGTGCAAACGATGTCTTGCAACGTTGGGAAACCGCAATCGTCGAGTTCCATGGCGACGCCTTCCAAACCGGGCAAGGCCTGTGGGATCTCCAGTAATTGCAAGACGACCTTGGTCTGCGGTCCAAACACCTCGCCCGAGGCCAACCGAGCAAGCATGGCATACGCGACCTGGCCGGCTGCCCCCGTTACCGCCACGCGAACCACATTTCCCATGGTGTTGCTCCGTGATGTCGTTGCAGAGTGCAGTTAGGCTATGACTTGGCGCAAGCCTTGAACAGAGAAGCCGCCGGTGACGCTGCGCGGCCGCACGGCGGACAGCGGGCCGATTGATTGTGGCCCAAGTCATTATCTTGCAGACCAACCGAGCAGGTTGACGACCGACGCACAAGGATTTACGGCCCAATCGAACAGCCCCGACGCCGGACAAGCGTCGGTGCCGCGCGCCGGGGCGGCTTATTCCGGCAGCGGCGGCGGCGGTGGGATCGGCGGCGCCTGAACGGGATCGACGATGCGCGTGCTCTCTTGCTCGCTGACCGGACCGCCAGGGAGAACAGAGCTGGCCACCTCGACCAGGCAACGAGCGTCGCCAGCCCGCACGGCTTCTACTTCAACGACATATTCCAGACGTTGCTGCGGCGGCACGTTCCGAGCGGTGGGGAAGACGATGACGCCGCCGGCTACATTGGCTCGGCCGTCGACCGGACCGCGCGGCTCGCCCACCAGCTTGGTCTCTGCCGGGATCGTCACGCGGACATCGACATCGTTGGCCGGCAGCGTTCCGGTGTTCGTTACAGTGATTCGATACAGGATCCGCTTGCCGACTTCGGCGGGGTCGCCGACGTCGACCATTTTCAGCTCGAGGGTCGGCAGACCGAAGATCTCGATCTCCCGTTGCTCGTCGCGGGTAATCCCTGGGTCGGCGGAAGCGGTCACCGCCATCACCGCGCGCTTGGTGAGGTTGGCGCATTTCGTCGTCAATTGCAGGCGGCGTTTCTCGCGCGGCTGCAAAGCGCCCAAGTTCCAAACGACTTCGCCATTGGCGAATTGGCCTTGTTGTCCGGCGGCGACAAATTGCAACTCGGGCGGCAAACGATCGCGCACCAAGACGTTGGCCAGGGGCACATCGGCCGGGTTCTCCACTTCAATCGTCCAGTCGGCGTTCTTGCCGAGATACTTTTTGCCTGGACCGTCGATGCGCAGGTTCATTTGCGGTTGTTGCACCAGGACGCTGTATTCCGCCGTTTCACTAATGCTCGCGGACGATGCAATGACGCGAACGCTCCACCGGCCGACGGCGCGCGGCACCAGCACCAACGTGGCCTGCTTGGATTGTTGCGGACCGATGGCGCCGAGCTGCGAGTTGAGGGTGTTGACCCCGGATTCGTGGCGAAGATTCTGATCGAACGACGCTGTCAAGACGACGTTGTCCAGCGTGCCGGTGCCGGGATTGACGACCGTCATGGTCACGGTGATCGGCTGGCCGACGACCGCGGTGGGTGGGCCGTCGATCGTGAGGCGCAGCAACGCGGCGTTGACTTGGGTCACAAAGTCCTTTTGATCGCGCTGGCCTTCGACCGTGGTCATCAACGCGCTGCTGGTCACAGGCCCGGGGCGGGTGGTGCGATAGGTGGCTTGCACAGTTTGCGCCTGGCCGGAGGCGGTGGGGCCAAAGGTCCAGATCAACTGTCGGCCGTCGTTGAACGCCGGCGGTTGCGAACGGACGTAAACGTAGCCGTCCGGTATGGGGCAGGTCAGGGTCACTCCTTGGGTTTCGATCTTGCCGTTGTTCTGAATGGTGGTGGAATAGGTCACTTCCTGTCCGACGAGGGCCGAGGCGGGGCCGGTGTGCGTGAGAGCGACATCCGGAGCCAACCACTCGATCGCCGTCTCGCCGCGGGCGATGACGATGCCGCTGCCGGCCGGCGCGTTGGGATCGGGCGGTCGGATGATCTCGATGCCGATGCGATTGAGACCCTGGGCTTGGACGGCTTGCTTGATGGTGACCTGGGCGTTGCCGGCAAGGTCGCTGACGCTGGTATAGTCGGTCGTTTGGCTGGGCAAAAAGACGGCTGCCGGGCCGTCAAGGATGCGATAGCGCACGCGGTAACCGGCGAGCGGCTGCTTGTCGGTCGCCTTCCAAAGCTTGGTGGTGAAAACATGCTCGCCGCCGGCGCGAGCTTGGGCCGGTTGCGGAAACTCCCAAACACAATCGACCCAACGGATCGTGGCGTAGACTTTATTCTTTTCCCAATCATAAATGCCGGGAGCGTAGACCGTGATGTGCGTGTCGCCCTCGATCGCGGAGGTGATGGTACACCAGCATTGGCCCGGGCGGACCATGAAGTCGTCCTCGGTCCGATCCGGCGTGCCGCGATTGATGCGGTGCTCCCCGGTGGCCGTGTAGCTAACGCCATGCTTGTTGCTCAGCTTGTAGCCCCGACCGGAGAAAAATCCGCCGCTCTCATCGACTTCGAGGAGGTTGCCCACGCCGTCGATGATCCATTCGACGCGGCGATTGCGCAGGGGCTTGTTGTCTTTATCGTAAATTGTCGCCAGCAACACATGCTGCGTGCGGACCTGGTTGACGGTGTTGTTGTCGTTGCTGCCGAGCGGTCGAACTTCCAGGCGAACCGCCTTGGGGTCGAAATTGGCAAAATAGGCGATGCTGTTGGGTTTGGCATGCGTGGGCACGATCTCGCCGAAGTGGAAGAAATTGTAGGGAAAATAAGCGGGGTTGTGCGCCGTGCAGCCGGCAGCGCAAAGCAGCAGCGCGGCCAACCATGGCCTGGAGCGACGCCATTTATGCCCCGGCTGACTCATCCGTGTCAGGATCCTTACGTCCCTGGGGGAAGTAAACAGACGTACCGTGTCCGTTCTTTCCCTACGATCG
>JANWVS010000236.1 GCA_025056835.1 Gemmataceae bacterium
CGGAGGCGGCGTCGCTTGTTGGCGGCGGCGACGATGGCGGCGGCGACAGCGGGGTGGTTGCAGCCGGTTGGTGAGCCGAGGAGCCGGTGCACTGCCAGAGCACTTTCCAGTCACGCAGCGTTGCGGCTTCCTGGGGAGAAAGTTCCGCGCCCGGTTTGTGTTGCAGAGCTTCCGAGGGGCCGAGCACTTGCACTACTTCGACGGCCGCCGCGTTTGCGAAGCGCCAACGAATCTGCCCCGCCTGAAACAGGAAATTATTTTCGCGAATTTCGAGCGTCATTGTTTCGCCGGCTGCGACCGAGATGTCGCCGCGGAAAGTGAACTCGCAGCGCAAGTGGCCGAGCGGTTCCTTAGTTGCGGGGTCGATGAGCCGCGGGTGGCATTCCTCATCTCGGTAGGTCAGCGGCAGTCGGCGGCCATGACACCGGACGAGCAGGCGTTCCGCCAGAATCGGCGCGTAACGCCGCATGTATTCGCGATAGTAACCCAGGGCGTTGCCCTTGAAACGGGCAAAATCCACTTCGTCGCGAAACGGTTTCATGTCTTCGAGCACGACGGTGGTTTCGTCCACCTCGAGAACGTACTCAAGGCGCAGCGCCAATCGGTCAACCGCCGTTGACTTTTCCAGATGAACGACAATGGTGCGGTCGTGATGGTCTTTGGGGACCGGATGGGCTTGGACGAGCGACGGCCCGGCAAGCAGCGCAACGATCAACAAGCCGGTGGTGCTGCGCATGGGCGCACTCAGGTGCGTGTCATTTCGGCCGGCAATAGCTCAGTGCCATCAGGGCATAACCGGTGACGAGGTTGGGGTCGGCTTCCATCCAATTTTGAGCACTGTTGGCGAAGCTGCCGTCGGCCTGCTGGCGTTTGGCCAAGGCTTGGGTGATGTCGCGGCGCCAATCGTGTTTGACGCCTTTGCCGTCGACGACGTAATCCATGCCCAGGGCATCAAGGCACTTGGCCATGGTGTGATAGTAATAATACAGGCCCCATTGCGCCCGCGGCGGCGGCATGCCGGCGTTGGCGTCGACGGTGTAATTGTTTTGAATCCATTCCAACGCCTTTTTCACACGGGGATCGTCCTTGCTCACGCCGCAGTAAATGAGACTTTTAATGCCGGCGTAGGTCATGCTGGCGTAGCCGGGCAGACTGCCGTCGGGCAAAGGTTGATCGGCCACCTTGGTCACGCCACCGCCGGCCGGCGAGTAAATGAAGCTTCCGTCGTTGATTTTGCCGGCCCATGGTTGGTCGTTGTGCTCGCTTTTGAGGTTTTGACATCGGCTGACGAAGATCATCGCTTTTTTCACGGCGGGATCGTCGGCCGGCACTCCCGCGGCTTTTAACGCATCGAGAAAGAATTGCGTGTTGGACAAATCCGGCCGCGACTTGCTGTCGTAGCCCGCGCCGCCGAAGAAATCGCTGTCCGGGTTCTTGCCTTCGCCTTCGTCCCATTGAAGTTGCTTGAGAAATTCCGTAGCGTCGCCGATGATGGCCTGGTACTTCCCCGCGACATTGGCGTGAACCAAGGCCATGACGTTGATGCTGGTCACGTAATTCTGAAGCTGGACCTTGGGGTCTTTGCCGGCGATGTGTTTCTTCTCAGGATTGACAAGGCTTTCGATGTATTTCAAGGCCTTGGTGGCGGTCGGGTCTTGCGGAGAGGTCCCGGTTTTCAGCAGCCCCGTAAGCACGACACCGGTGATCCCTGGGCTTTTGGCCGTGCTCCAGCCGCCGTTCGCCTCTTGCGTCGAGCGCACGTATCGCGTCGCCTTGGCAACGACTGCCTCCCAAACGGCGCGATCCGGACCTGGACGGTCTGCTTGGGCGGCAAAAAGCGGAAGCGTGGCTGCCGCCGCGGCGATGATGGCACAAATTCTCGATGGCATCGTAACTCTCCGATTTTCGCAACCGATCCGACCGCTGCCGCCCATCGCAGCAAATCCAGTGCCTGCGTCTATTGTACACAAAAAAAAGGCCATGCTGCCGCATGGCCTCGAGTACGTCGCATTTCCGTCGGGTCGGTGAACTGTTACTCGACGACGGCCAGAACATCGTCCTCGGACATGATGAGCAATTCTTCACCGTCGACGGTGACTTCGTTGCCGGCATACGACGTGAACAGGATACGATCGCCCTCCTTGACTTGGAACGCAGCTCGCTTGCCGTTCTCCAGCAATTTGCCATCGCCGACGCTCAGGACCTTGCCTTGTCGAGGCTTTTCCTTCGCGGTGTCCGGCAAGAGGATGCCTCCCGCCGTTTTCTCCTCGGCTTCGAGCCGCTTGACCACGATTTTGTCATTCAAAGGCACGACCTTCATATCAGTCATCCTCAACGTGAAACCGCCGGTCCGGACGGCCTCGTCCGAACCGAAGCCAACAACAGCAAGGCAGTCGTCGGCTCAAGCCCGCGGCTGCCTTGGTTACGTCACTTCGTCATCGTCGTTTGGCGGCCCATAGGCCTTCATGATAGCCCGCATCATCGTGTACAGCAGCATCTGCGGGCTGACAGGCTTGGGAATCACACTGTACGCCCTGACGCTAAAGGCCCGCCGCATCAAATCTTCCGAAGCGTCGGCCGTCACCAGGATGCACGGCAGCAGCGCGTTGATCTGATGCACCAGCTGCACCGCTTCCAATCCGGTCAGCCGCGGCATGTGCATGTCGAACAACGCAAGGTCAACCGGTTGCTCGCGGACGATGTCTAGAGCCTCTTCGCCCGAGGCAGCCAAGACCGGCCGGAAACCCGCAGGCTCGACGATGTCGCGCAGCGCCTCCCGGTGGCCGACATCGTCGTCGGTAATCAACACCGAATACGGTCGCTCCCTGGTGCGCATGCCGCTGTCCTCGCTTTTCGCTCGTTTGTCGGCACCGTTTTTCGCCGAAACAACTTTGCACCAATCGATTTCCGTGTTGGTACGGTCGCGGCATGGCCGGCGGACCAACTCCGCTCAGCCGACAGTTACTATCCTCCAGCAAACGGCATACCGCGTCCGTCCCGCTTGGAGCCTCGGTCTCTAACTCCTGTATCAATACAAACATAGGAACGATAAAAATGCAAGACCGACGCCTTCGACTTCTGCCATTCATCTCGCCGCGACTGCCAGTTTGACCGATCGCCGCCGCCCCCTACCGCTCCGACTCAAGCACCGTCTCCCTTGCCGAAACACCCGCGGCGAGGTCAGCCAGCCCACGTCCCGACCTTCCGAACGCCACCGCGTCCGGCCCGCGGCTCCCGTCATTTTTGCTTTGCTCTTGGCCGTCTACCTGTCCTGGGATAAAATGTGGGACACGATGGACTTGTCGTTGCGGCTTGTGGCCTGGTTGTGCGGCATCGTCACTGCTCTGCCTCCGGGGTGGTGCTGTGCCATCGAAGCGGCCCTTGGTTGTCGGCGGGCGGACGAGGTCGGCTCTGCTGCGGCGAGGCCCACTCCACCGACCTGTTGCTGTTGCGAACAAAGCACCACGCCAGCGCAAACCCCCGACGATGATCCCCCGCAGCGCTCCCGGGCGCCAGCGCCGCGTTGCCGCTGCGAACCCGCCCCCGCGGTCGTCGCCAAGACCAACGAGTATCGCGATCAGCTATCGGCCATCGTCGATTGGCCGCGCTTTGGGCCAGTAATCCACGCTTTGGTCCCATCGCAAACGCCTGACCCGTCGGTGCCGGCCGAGGCACCGCGCCGACATCTTCTGTACTGCATCTGGCTGTGTTAATCTTTCTCGTCGAGGCGAGACGTCCACCGACTCGCCATGCGTTGCGGCTGTTTTGGACTTCACCAATTTTCGGCTACATTCAACGAGAAAGGAACGCACATGAGTGGAAAGATTCTCGGCATCGGTGCCGCGGCACTGTTGTTGTCGTTGACCGCGGCTTGGCTCGTCGCGGCCTCGGTGGCGACGCCGGCGGCCAGCTCCAATGCTTGTTGTTCGCCGCCGCAAGACTGCTGCTGGATTGGCGGTCCTTGCTGTGCGGAGGCGCAACCGGCGCCCCGGTCGGCGCCTCAGGCCTGCTGCCCGGATGAGCCTTGCTGCCCGGATGGGCCTTGCTGTCCGGATTGGCCATTTTGTGTGACGCCGAACTGCTGTCCCGGCGCGCCGTAAGGCCCCGCGGGTCGCGGGCGCCGCAGGCCCGCAGTGGCATTGACCTGATCGCTGCACCCGGTCGGCGAGGCCGCCACCTTGGAGCCTCGCCGACCGCAGCGACGCCATCGCTTCACCATTTCCCCACCTGGATCCCGGTGCCCAGGTTGGCCATTCCCGGCCCCCAATAGTCCTTGGGCTTGTTCAGCGGCAAGATCATCGGCTCCTCGAAGGGTCGAAACGGCACCCAGGCGGCGATTTCGTCCAAGCGTCGGGCCACATCGGGCGGCAACGGGCCGCGCTCCGCCGCTGCTACGGCCTCGGCAACCTGTTGCGCCGTCTTGGGACCGATGAGCACGGTGCTCGCGTCGGCTTGGCCCAAGGCGAAACGCAAGGCGAGTTCCACAATCGACAGCCCGGCTTCATCAAGCAGTTGGTACAGCGCCAAGAATTGTTGCCGGCGGGCCTCCGACAACCAGATCGGTTTGCGGCGGACGACATCATCGTAGCGTCGCCCCAAGGCGCCCTGCTGAAGCACG
>JANWVS010000237.1 GCA_025056835.1 Gemmataceae bacterium
TCCAGTTCATGATCCCATTCGACCAGGCGACACCCGACGCCGCCAAGGCAGCGCCCAGCGCCACTCTAATCCAGGCGATTGGCCCGTGCAACCAACGCATCTCGAACAGCTGTGGCGGCGGACTCGTGGACGCGGTCGCCGGTGCCGTGACGATCGGCGTGGGCCGCCAAATCGTCCGCCCAACCCAGCCGCCCAAGGCCCCGAACAGCACATGCAGCCCCGGCTGGGCAAAGTGCAGCTCCGGCGACAGGAGCTGGATCGTTTGCGGCTGCATAATCAGGAAAAGCATGCCGCTGGCCAGCCCGGCCAACGCACCGTACAGCACGCCGCGCTGAGCGCCGGCGCCCGCCAAAGCGCCACCCACCAGAAGACCCATGGCGTGCAAACTGTGCAGCAGGGCCACTCCCGTCAGCGTGGCCCAGAGACTGGTCGGCGCCGCATCGCCGTGCACTTGAAAACCGGCCGTCAGCAGCTGACGAAGACCCAAGGCCAGCCCTTGCGACAAAATGAGACCGACCACGATTCGGCCCAGAGGAGTTTGTTGCCAAGGAGCGCCCGCGTCATCCATCGCCGCCGCTTCACCGCCCGTCGAAGTCATTCGGGCATAGAACAACAACTGCACGCTGCACTTGGAACAAATACGTTGTTGTTGTTCATAGACGGTACTACACTGCGGACACACCATGGCCATGGCATCGCCCTCAAACCGGCACGCGCTACTTCGACGCTCGCGCAATCGGGTCCTGCACAAGCATAGATTACGTCCTGTGGTGCTGCATCAACGACCATGCATTTCCCATGCCCAGCAACGCGCCGATAGTGAACTTATGCACATAAGGGCCGAGATATGACCTATCTTCTAACCATCGATCAGGGTACCACGAGCACGCGGGCCTTGGTAATCGATTGTGCCGGCCGCTGTCTGGGAACTGCCCAAATGGAGTTTCGGCAGCATTTTCCGCAGCCGGGGTGGGTTGAGCATGATGCCGTGGAAATCTGGGAGACCGTCAGGACGGTCGTGCCGGCAGCGCTGGCCCAAGCCAAGGTCGCGCCTCCACAGATCGCCGCGATCGGCATCACCAATCAGCGCGAGACCGTCGTTCTTTGGGAACGTTCGACAGGTCGGCCCGCGGCCAAGGCCATCGTCTGGCAAGATCGACGCACGGCCGACTTTTGCCAGCAACGCCGCGCCGACGAAGCCTGGTTGCGTCAGAAGACCGGCCTGGTGCTGGATCCTTATTTTTCCGCTACGAAAATCCGTTGGCGATTGGACAGCGATACGGCGTTGCGGCGTCGAGCCGAAGCAGGGGATCTGGCGTGCGGCACCATCGACAGCTGGCTGATTTGGAACCTCACCGGCGGCACAGAGCATGCCACCGACGTCAGCAATGCCTCTCGCACGCTGTTGTTGGACATTCATCGCACCGCGTGGGACGACGACCTGTGCCGCTACTTCGACGTGCCCCGCCATCTCCTGCCGAAGGTGCGGGCCAGCGCGGCGGATTATGGTCTCACCAGCGATGTCGGCTTTCTGCCCGCGGGTATCCCGATCCGCGGCGTCGCCGGGGACCAGCAAGCGGCCCTTTTCGGTCAAGGCTGCTTCCGAGCAGGCGAAGCGAAGTGTACCTACGGCACCGGAGCTTTCTTGCTGGCGCATACCGGGCCGCAGGCAATCACCTCGCACAACCGATTATTGACCAGCCTGGCGGCGACGATCGACGACACCCCGCAGTATGTGCTTGAAGGCAGCGTCTTCGTAGCGGGAGCCGCGGTGCAGTGGTTGCGCGACGGTCTCAGGCTCGTGTCCGCGGCCGCTGACGTGGAAAGCCTGGCACAACGCGCTGACGCCGATCAGCGGATCATTTTTGTGCCGGCCCTGGTCGGCTTGGGGGCGCCCTACTGGTCGGCGTCGGCACGCGGCACGATCTTTGGATTGACGCGGAACACGACGGCAGCCGAACTGGCACGGGCCGTCTTGGACGGTGTCGCCTTGCAGGTTGTCGATCTGATCGAAGCCGCTGATCGCGACGCCGGTAGCCCCCTGGCGATGTTGCGGGTCGACGGCGGTATGGCCCGCAACGCTTGGTTCCTCCAGCGGCAAGCAGATCTTCTCGGCCGACCGGTCCAGGCAGCGGGACATGCCGAGGCAACCGCCTACGGCGCCGCGTTCCTCGCCGGGCTTCAAATCGGGATGTGGCCGGACGTGGAGGCCTTGAAGCGCTTGCTGCGACCGGGGACCGAATACCTGCCGCGCTGGTCCGACGCCGATCGGCGACGGCACTTGGCCGTGTGGCGGCGCGCGGTCGATGCCGTGGTCGCGTTTTATTCCGGCTGGGACCTCAACGGTTGAATTGGGCATCCTCGTCGCGATACAGAATCAACCAGGGATCGTTGGTTTGCTGCTGCCAGGCCCGGAGCCGACGGCGCAGGTCGGCGAGGATGGCCGCGTTGGCCGGCACGGTCGCGACGTTTTTCATTTCGTGGGGATCAGTCGTCAGGTCGTACAGCTCCTCTTTGGGCCGGCGCAAATAGTCGACGACGCTGCGCTGTCCCAACATCTTCACGCCTGTCCGCCGCACCGCTTGCCAGCTCGGCGAACCCCACAGGTCTGAAGCAAACGGAAACTCCTTGGGATGATCGAGATTGACGAGGTATTTGTGCGTCCGCGTGGTGATGGATCTCATCGGGTACATCATGGTGATTTCGTGCATCTGGTGCGAACCGAAGACGACGTCCCAGCCCTTGGGGCGATCTTCGCTCAGGATCGGCAGCAGCGACCGCCCTGGGAGCGAATAATTCGGCCCCTTGGCCTGGCACCAATCGAGCACGGTCGGTGTAATGTCCACGAAACTTACCATGGCGTCGCTGGTGCGGCCCGCAGGCACGCCGGGGCCGGCCAGGATCATGGGCAAATGAACGCCGGCTTCGTACAGCGTCGTCTTGGCGCCGGGAAACGGAATGCCGTTGTCGCTGATGAAGATGATGAGGGTGTCGTCGCCGTGGCCGGACTCCGCCAGCACCTTCAGGAGCAGGCCCACGTGCCGATCGAGCCGAGAGACCGCTTGATAATACTCCGCCAGGTCGCGGCGCACTTCGGGGAGGTCGGGCAAGTACGGCGGCACGACAACCTTCGCAGGATCATAGCGCACTTCGCCGGCGTCTTTCTCGAATTTTTCATTGTCGAAGCTGACCTTGGCCCGATGCGGGTCAATGTAACCCACGACCAAGAAGAACGGTTTCTTGCCGGCGGCAGCGAAAAACTCCCGGGCACGGTCGGCAATGGCGGCGCCGTTGCGGCCGGTTCCCTTGGTCACTTCCACTTCCCAGCCATAAACGGCGGCTGGGCCGACATGGACCTTACCGATGATGCCGGTGTAGTAACCAGCGAGGCGGAGCAGGCGCGGCAAGCCCACGACCCAGGAATGCGTCTGCTGGCTGTGCGGCGCATGTTGGAGGCCGTACTGGCCGTTTTGATGGGTGAACAATCCGGTGTAGACCGAAGCACGACTGGGACTGCACGAGGCGACGGTGGCGTAAGCCTTGGCGAAACGCACGCCGCGCTTGGCCAAGGCATCCAGGTTGGGCGTGCGAATCACAGGATGGCCGTAGCACCCCAAGTCGAGGCCCAAGTCGTCGGCAACGATGAGCAAGACGTTGCGCGTTGCTGACTGGGCTTCGGCTCGAGAAGGGGCGACGGCGGCACCGAAGGAAATGACGGCGGTTGTAAGCAGCCAACGCATGGCGCACCCCGTTTCCTCACCAGCATGGGTCGAAATCTCTGGTGATGAATCTATGTACGGGGCCGCTCTCAATCATCCCCGGTGTGGTCTTGGTCGTCGTTGGCCGAGTGAATTTCCATGACGACGCGAAAACCGACGTCGTCGACGCGCGCCGTCGCCGGCAGAGCATGGCGCGCGGCGGAGCGGCACTCTTCAGCCCGACTCCGCCAGGAACCGCCGCGCAACACGCGCAAGGCACCGGCCGGGTTGCCGGGAATGAGGTCGGCGCACCATTCCCAGACATTGCCGTGCATGTCGAACAAACCGTGGCCGTTGGGAGCGAAACGCCCGACGCGCGTCGGCGCTTGCGCCGCGAAGCGAGCCTGGCTCTGCAACAGCTCGTTGCCGCAGGCGTAGGGCGACCGCGTGCCTGCACGACAGGCGGATTCCCACTCGGCCTCCGTGGGCAATCGGTAGACTCGTCCCGCGGCCTGTTCTTCCGGCAACTGGGAAAGGCGACGGCAAAATTCGACGGCGTCTTCCCAACTCACGGATTCCACGGGATGGTCCAGACTGCCACCTTGCGTTTCGTTGAATTGGGCCGGATTGTGTCCCATGACCAGCAGATATTGCCCTTGGGTCACGGGAGTCACGCCGAGATGGAAGGCCGCCGGCAAAGTAACTTCGTGGCGGATGAATTCATTGGGACGTCGCCCCGGTTCGTTATAGTCGGAACCCATCAAGAAGGTGCCGGCTGGAATCGGAGCGAAACCCATGCCAATGCTGTTGACGACGGCGCCGTGGTGGCCCCGGTCGAGTGTTGGGGCCGATCCGGTGGAGCG
>JANWVS010000238.1 GCA_025056835.1 Gemmataceae bacterium
TCATCTTCAAGCGGGGCAGGCAACGAAGCACGTGGCCCGGCCATTTCACCGAGCCGCGGGAATTTATCAAGCACACGGCGTCGGCGGCACGGCGGATTTTTTCATCGTCATCGGCCGGTCGATCGGTGTACAAAGCTACCTCGCCGTAACGCCTTAGGCGTTCCAGGTGCGGCGATCCTTGCAGGTGCGGGGGGTCGTCGCCAGGAATGACAATCTTGACGTCTGCCCGCATGGCTTCTGCTCCCCGAGCCTCCGAAGGCGCCGGCTCGACCAACCCAAGAGAAACCAAGTCCGCCGCACGCCGCGACGCCGGTTGCTCACGTATCATTTGGGCTACGAATGCGAGCGACCGGCGGCAAACCCCGCGTGAGCAAGGCGATTGTCTCATCGGGTTACGTTGCCACTGCTGAGATGGAATCGTCGTTGCTCGACGACTGCCGACGCAAATCGTCCCTTCAAGGCGCAATCACCACGTTAAGCTGACTTAGACAAAACAAAGATCAGAGCGGGCGCAACCAAGACGATGACGTGGAATGTTGTTGGGCTTGCTCCCCAGTTACGAACGCACCCGGCCAGCGGTACAGGCACAGCAGCCGTGTCGTGAACGAGCCCCGCACCACCGGCCGGCGGCGATGCGAATTGCTTCAGGAAGAGGAATGGACCGGGGCCACCCCGACAACGGGCTGTCCGTGAACTCAGTCGGCCGTGAAGAATTCTTGGTTCCGATCGGAGCTGCGCCGCTAGGCGGTTGACCGCGAAACGATAGTATGCCCAAGAGCGGTTCCTTGGCCTGAGTGCTGGGAGGCATCGTCGTGGAGACCTTTGTCGCCGCCTTGACCATTTTCGTGTTGGCTTTGTTCGTGGGGTTTGAGATTATTACGAAGGTGCCGCCGCTGTTGCATACGCCGCTGATGTCGGGTTCGAATGCCATTTCCGGTGTGACACTCGTGGGTACTCTGGTCACGGCCGGCGCCGGACTTACGACCATGACCACCATCCTCGGTTTTCTCGCCGTCACTCTCGCCACTGCCAACGTCGTCGGCGGTTTCCTCATGACCCATCGAATGCTCGGCATGTTTCGCAAGAAGGATTAAGCGATGCCGCACGAAGAAGCGTTCGTCAAACTCTTTTATCTGCTCGCGGCGGTCCTTTTCATCCTCGGCCTCAAGGGGATGTGCCACCCGCGCACTGCTGTGCTCGGCAACCTGCTTGGTTCCGTGGGCATGCTCGTAGCCATTATCGTGACCCTTCTCGACAGACGCATCATCGCGCAAGGCTACTTCGTAATTATCGCAGGTTTTATCGTTGGGGGCTTGATCGGCGCAATCCTCGCGTCTTGGGCACCGATGACGGCCATGCCGCAAGTGGTCGCCGTGTTTAATGGCTTCGGTGGGGCCGCATCGGCCATCGCCGTGGGGGCAGCGTTCGAGGAAGCTCTGGCTCATCCGGGGCAATGGATTGAAGACATTACTTACCAGTTTACCGCCTCCGCTGCCGTTGCCGGCATCATCGGGGCCGTGGCATTTACCGGCAGCGCTGTCGCCTTCGGCAAGCTCCAAGGGCTGATTGACGAGCGGCCCATCCTGTTGCCATTTCGTCACCTGCTCAATATCGGCCTCGTGGTGCTGTGTATCGGTCTGACGATTTGGTTCGTCGTCGCCCAGAATTCCGGCGTTCCTTTCTGGCTTCTGTGTCTGGCAGCGTCGGTGCTGGGCATCACGCTGGTCATCCCCATCGGCGGCGCCGACATGCCGGTGGTCATTTCGCTGCTCAATGCTTATTCCGGCTTGGCCGCGGCCGGTCATGGCTGGGTACTCAACAACAGCGTGTTGATCGTCGCCGGTTCGCTGGTGGGGGCGTCCGGTTTTATCCTGACGGCGCTGATGTGCAAGGCGATGAACCGGTCGCTGGCGAACGTCATCTTTGCCGGCGTGGGGGCTGAAGTAACCAGTGCGACCAAGAGCGACGACGTTTACGCTGGCCGGGTCAAGTCGGCGTCGCCCGAGGACATTGCCCTGCTCATGGACGGGGCTCGCCGCGTGGTCATCGTTCCCGGCTACGGCATGGCCGTGTCGCAGGCACAACACGCCTTGGCCAACCTGATGAATGTGCTGGAAGCGCGCGGCGTCGAGGTCGAATTTGCGATTCACCCGGTTGCCGGCCGCATGCCGGGCCATATGAACGTCTTGCTCGCCGAAGCCAACATCCCTTACGACAAGCTCAAAGAGATGGACGAGATCAATCCCACGTTCAAGGCGACCGACATGGCTATCGTCATCGGCGCCAACGACGTCGTCAACCCGTTGGCCCGCCAGTCTGACCCGTCTATTCCCATCGCCGGTATGCCGATTCTCGACGTCGACCAGGCTCGCTCGGTCGTCGTCATCAAGCGGAGCCTCAGCCCCGGCTTCGCGGGCATACCCAACCCCCTCTTCGCGGCCGACAACACCTTGATGCTCTACGGCGATGGCAAGGAAATGATCCAGGCGCTGGTGACGGCATTGAAAGGCCAGTGACGCTGCCGACGAATGGCGGCCCACCCGCATCGGTAACATGACTTTGGCAAGACACGACCGCACGGCGAGGGGCTAGCTAGTTTCGTATCCCAGGTTGGCCGCTAGCCAGCGTTCGACCTCCGCGACCGGCATCTGCTTGCGCCGTGCGTAATCTTCGACCTGGTCGCGAGTGATGAGATCGACGGCGAAATATCGCGCTTCCGGATGGGAGAAATACAAGCCGCTGACCGATGCCGCCGGCCACATGGCGTAACTTTCGGTGAGTTTGATGCCGATTTGCTGTTCGACGTCGAGCAATTCCCAAAGCGTCTTTTTTTCGGTGTGATCCGGACAGGACGGATAGCCGGCGGCGGGGCGGATGCCGCGGTACAGCTCATCGATCAAGTCCTGCTTCGACAGGTTTTCGTCCAGACCATATCCCCAATCACGGCGAGCTTGCTCATGGAGCATTTCGGCGAATGCTTCGGCCAAGCGATCCGCCAAGGCCTCGGTCATGATGGCGTTGTAGTCGTCGTGCTCTTGCTTGAAACGTGCCACCAGCTCTGCCGCTCCGAAGCCGGCGGACACCGCAAAGGCGCCAAGGTAGTCCGGGATGCCGACCGGAGCCACGTAGTCGGCCAGGCTACGGAAGTCTTTCTGGCCCTCGCGCTCCCATTGTTGACGAAGCATGTGAAAGCGGCACCGCTCGACATGGCGTGTTTCGTCGGTCCAAACGATAATGTCGTCGCCGTCGGCGTTGGCGGGAAAAAAGCCGTAGACCCCGCGGGCTTGCAGGTGCTCGCCGGCAATCAACTTTTCCAGAAGACGATTCGCCCTAGCGAACAGGTCTTTCGCTTCCTTTCCAACCTTGGGATCGTCGAAAATCGCGGGATACTTTCCCTTGAGTTCCCAGGCCATGAAGAACGGCGACCAGTCGATGTACGGCACGAGGTTTTGCAGCGGCACTCGACTGAGCACGCGGGTTCCAAGAAAAGCCGGTCTGGGAATGCCTTCGCCGTTGACGCGGCTGCCACTCGAATCGTGTCGGACAAGCGCGGACCAATCGATCCGAAAGCGCCGCGCCAACGCCTCCGCATAAAGCACCAGTTTCCGCTCGCGCCGTTTCCGGTAGGATTCGCGGTCGCGTTCTTGTTCCGCCCGATTGAGGCGATCCAACTCCGCTTTCGTCTCCTTTTTCATTAGTCGATCGACAACGCCGACGCACCTCGACGCATCCTTGACATGGATCACCGTCTCATGGTAGCACGGTGCGATCTTGACCGCGGTGTGCTTGGCGCTCGTCGTCGCTCCGCCGATGAGTAATGGAATGTTGAAACCCTGGCGCTCCATTTCCTGGGCGACATGGACCATCTCGTCGAGCGACGGCGTGATCAAGCCAGACAGCCCGATCATGTCCACGTTCTCCTTGCGGGCCGTCTCGAGGATCTTGTCGCAAGGGACCATAACGCCCAGATCGATGACCTCGTAGTCGTTGCAGCTCAACACCACACTGACGATGTTCTTGCCGATGTCGTGCACATCGCCTTTGACCGTGGCCATCAACACCTTGCCGCGGGCAGGCCGATCGCCGCCTTTTTTCTTCTCAGCTTCAAGGAAGGGCTGTAGGTAGGCGACGGCCTTTTTCATGACACGGGCACTCTTGACCACCTGAGGCAGGAACATCTTGCCCGCGCCGAACAGATCGCCGACAACATTCATGCCGTCCATCAGGGGGCCTTCGATGACCGCCAACGGCGTGCCGTATTTCTGTCGAGCTTCTTCCGTGTCAGCATCGATGAAGTCGATAATGCCTTGGATGAGGGCGTGTTCCAGGCGTTTCTCCACGCTCCAACTACGCCAGGCTTGTTCTTCGTTGCTGGCTTTTTCTTTCTTGCCGATGGTCCGAGAGAACTCGATCAATCGTTCGGTGGCATCAGGGCGACGATTGAGAACGACATCTTCCACCAGATCGCGTAGATCGCGGGGGATCTCGTCGTAAACCTGAAGCTGACCAGGATTGACGATGCCCATGTCCAGGCCAGCCTGGATGGCGT
>JANWVS010000239.1 GCA_025056835.1 Gemmataceae bacterium
CTCCAAAACGCCGGGCGACAACAGTCCTGAAGGGGTGTTGCGTGAACGCAAGGCCGTGTGCGCCGGCTATGCCAATTTGTTGGCAGCCTTGGGAAAGCGCTTGGGGCTTGAAATCGTCACGATTGATGGCTTCGCCAAGGGAGTCGGCTACGATGAGACCACCAATGTGGCCGCATCAAACCACGCCTGGTCGGCGGTCCGTCTCGCCGGCACCTGGCACCTCATCGACGCCACTTGGGGCGCCGGCTATGTCAATGGCCGCACGTTCGTCAAACGCTTCGCCGATTGTTACTTCCTCATCCCGCCCGAAAAGTTGGCCTTCTCACACCTGCCGACGAGCGACAAATGGCAGCTTCTCAATCCACCGCTCAGCGCCGAGCAATTTCTCGCGCAGCCGAAAGTGGAACGGGCCATGTGGGAGCTTGGGGTCTCTGCCGATATGATTCGCAAGGCCCTGGCCAGTAACCCCGATGGCTCGCTGGTCAAGGTGTACAGTTTCCCTGGCGACTCCACAACCCTGGTTCAGGCACCGCTCGTTCGAACTCTGAAGGCCGGAACGAAATACGCTTTCGAGTTTAAGTCCGACGATTTCGTCGACATTGCCGGCTTCCAGAACAAGCGGTCGATGCCGCTGGCGAAGAAGGGCAACGTGTTTCGCGGCGTGCTGGTGCCGCAAGCAGGCGATTTCAAGATCGTCGGTCGCACTATGGCTGACCCGAAACGCCTTGCGGGAATCCTGGAGTACCTTGTGGAGTAACAGGCACCGTCAGGTCGCTGCGCCGCGCGCCGTGTCCGCAACAAAAACCCTGGGAAAAGTGACCGTAGCCAACGTTCCCGCGGCCACTGACATCGCAACCAAGGCGAGAATAAGGCCCACGCTGGCCCCGTCCCCGATCAACGCCAGCAAATGCAACACGATAAACATGGACAAATTACTGGCGGTCCACAGGGCATAATCGAACAACTTGTGCCATTCCAGCAAGATGACAAACGTCAAGAGAAACAAAACGCCCAAGACCAGCAAAAACTCGACCAGGCCAATACCCGTTTGAATACCCAGGCGCGAGACGGCAGGAATTGGCAGGCGAAACCATGGAAGCAAGACAGCGATTAGGAACAGTCCCATGCATCCGATGCCGACCAGCAAGAGGATGAACTGCGTTTGGTTGACGCCGTGAGCGGCAAGAAACTTAAGTAGTTTGTCCGCGAAGCTTGGCCCTGACGGCGGTGGCGGCGGTGCGGTGGTGCCTTGGTACTCCGTTGGTCGGGCGGCCTCCGGCGTGGCTGGCAGCGGCACGGCCGGTAAGGGCGTGATGCTGGGCGCCGGCACGTTAATGATCGCCGAGCAGCTTGGGCAGCGCACTTGCATTCCGGCATATTCGTCTCGGACCGCACACGGCTTGGCACAGGTCGGACACGTCAATGTGATCGGCATGGATGCACCTCCCGTAGCGCTCTCCAGCGACAGCCGCCCAGTACCACTGCCGCGGCGCAAAAAAAGAGAGGCGCGATTAACGCGCCTCGTTTCTATGGGAAACGGCCGTGGGAACGGCCGGTATGGCGGCATCAGCGTCGCGCGTGTCGTCCTGGGCAGGCGCCGCACTCGACGGGATGCGGTAGGCCTCACCCAACCACCGTCCCAGATCGATCAGTTTGCAGCGGCGGCTGCAAAATGGCCAATTGGGCCATTCCCTCGGCCCTGGGCCAGGCATTCCTTTTCCGCAGATTGGGCAAGACGCTTTTGGTATCGACATCTCAGGCCTTGGTCTTGGCCGGTTTTCTTTCCGATTTTACGGAGTCGGAGCCGGTCGTGCCATCGGAAGCAGCTTTGCTGTTTGCGTCGGTCTTGTCAGCGTTGGAAGACATTTTAGCCTCATCGGCCTTGGCCGCGTTCTTGTACGATTCACTGCGATAATCGGTTTGGTAAAATCCTGACCCTTTGAACAGAATGGCCGCTCCGGTTCCGATCAGTCGGCGAAGTTTCGCCTTGCCGCACTTGGGACACTTTTTCAGCGGCGCATCGGTAATCGACTGAAATTCCTCAAAGGCATGGTCGCAACCGTCGCAACGATAATCATAAGTCGGCATGTTCCACCTCAGACGTAGGGCGTCAACTTTCCGGACCAATTTGCTTCAGCCGAACGGCTGGTGAACCGATCGTTGCCCGGCGCTCAGGCCGAGCGTTTCTTCGAAACGATCACCTTGGCCGGCCGCAAAACGCGATCGTGATTCATGAAACCGTGCTCCAGCACCTGCACCACGGTGTTTTCCTCCAGCTCGTCGGCTTCTTGTTGCATGACGGCTTGGTGGAGGTTGGGGTCAAAAGGTTTGCCCTGAGCCTCGATGCGCGTGACACCGTGGCGCTTGAGCTGTTCGAGGAACTGGTTCTGCACCATCGCCACGCCTTGAACCAGCGCCCCGGAGTCGCCGCCTTGTTGGGCAGCTTGAAGCGTTCGCTCCAGGTTGTCGTAAACCGGCAAGAGGTCGAACAACAACGGCGTGTACGCATACCGACGTTCCAACTCGCGGTCTTTTTGATTACGCTTCTGATAATTCTCGAACTCCGCTCGCAGGCGCTGCGCCAGGTCGAGGTATTCGTCGCGTTCCGCGGCCAACTGGCGCAACCTGGCAACTTCCGCGGCATCGGGAACTTCCGGAGCCGGTGCAGGCTCGGGAGTCGGAACCTCGGTTCCTGCCGGTTTCTCATCAGCCATGGTGTTCATGTTCGGGTTTGAAAAACTCCTTGACCTTCTCGAAAAAACTCTTCCGCTGCGGGGTCACGTGTTTGTTGTCTAACTCGGCCAACTGGCGGAAAAGCTCTTCTTGTCTTTTCGACAATGTCCTGGGCGTTTCGACGATCACCTGGACTTTCAAGTCGCCGCGCCGCCCCGTGCGCAGGTTGGGCATCCCCTTGCCGGGCAGGCTCACCAGTTCGCCGCTTTGCAAACCGGCGGGGAGCTGATAGGTCACAGTTCCTTCGAGGGTGGGGATCAGCACCTCACCCCCCAAGGCCGCCTGACTGAAGGTGATCGGCACTCGGCAATACAAGTGATCGCCGTCGCGCTGCAACAAGGGATGCTCGCGAACGCGGACTTCGCAGATCAAGTCGCCCCGCGGACCTCCGGGGGCGCCAGCGCTGCCTTCGCCATGCACGGCGAAGGTGAAGCCGTCAAACACCCCTGCCGGCAAATCGAGGTCGAGCGTGCGTTGGACGTCCATCTTCCCCCAACCCCGGCACTTGGGACACGGATCGGTGATGACGACGCCGCTGCCGCCGCAACCTCGACAGGTTTGCTGGATCCGGAAAAACCCCTGGCTCAAGAGTACCACGCCGCGGCCGTGGCATTGACGACACGCAACGGGCTGGGCTCCGCGCTTGCAGCCGTTGCCGCGGCATTCGTCGCAGATCTCCTTGCGGGGGATGGTGATCTTTTTTCTGACGCCCCGGGCAGCCTCGACCAGGTCGATTTCCAAGCGGACCTGGATGTTCTCGCCCGGCCGCGGCCCTCGGGGCCGCCGCCTGCCCCCGCCGAAGAAATCACTAAAGAGATCGCCAAAGTGCTCGAAAATCGACTCGACGTCGGCCATGTCGGGCATGCCGGCGCCCTCAAGCCCGGCGTGCCCGTAGCGATCGTAGAGCGACCGCTTCTCGGGATCGCTCAGGACCGCATAAGCTTCGGCCGCTTCTTTGAACTTGGCTGCCGCTTGTTCATCGCCGACGTTTCGGTCGGGATGATACTTCATCGCCAGCGCGCGGTAAGCCTTTTTGATCTCCTCGTCGCTCGCATTGCGAGTGACGCCGAGCACCTCGTACAGGTCCTTCTTGCCGGTCATGCAGCACTCCGCAGTCGCCGGGGGCATGTCTGGCACACCTGGTCAAGTATGGCAGAAGGACAACGGTTTTGCCATAGCGACCGGCCGATCGGCAACCTAGCGGATCGCACCGGCCACTTTACTGCGCGGTTCCTCCTCGTCGATGCGGGTGATCATGACTTCCGTCGTCAGCATCAAACCGGCGATGCTCGCGGCGTTTTGCAGGGCCGATCGCGTCACCTTCGTCGGGTCGACAATCCCGGCTTTGAACATATCGACAAATTGGCCGGTGTTGGCATCGAAGCCGATGGTGTCCGATTTTTGATTGCGGACTTCCTCGGCGATGACGGCACCGTCCAGGCCCGTATTCTCGGCGATGGTGCGAATCGGCTTTTCCAAAGCGCGGGCCACAATCATGGCGCCCGATTTCTCGTCGCCTTCCAGTTTCTTGGCGAGGGCCTCAACCGCCGGAACGCAACGCAGCAACGCGACTCCGCCCCCGGCGACGATGCCTTCCGCCACGGCCGCACGGGTGGCGTGTAACGCATCCTCCACGCGGCCCTTTTTCTGCTTCATGTCCGCCTCGGTCGCGGCACCGACCCGGATGATGGCCACCCCGCCGGTGAGCTTTGCGAGACGCTCGCTGAACTTCTCCTTGTCGTATTCGCTTTCCGTTTGATCCATCTGAGCGCGGATTTGTTCGACGCGCTTCTTGATGGCGTCTTTC
>JANWVS010000023.1 GCA_025056835.1 Gemmataceae bacterium
GGCAAAGAGATCCAGCCCGCCTTCGGTGGTCAGTTCTTGTCGTCGTTCCGGAACCAGCGTCGCTTCGTCGGGACGGAGTTCGCAGGCGAAATGGACAATCGCTTCATCGACAGACATTTCCAAGTTGAGGCGCCGGACATCGATCGCGCGTAAGAGACGGACGTCGCGTTCCTGAATGTGACGTCTGTCTTCACGGAGGTGGACCGTGATGCCGTCAGCCCCGCCCAGCAAGGCGAGCACGGCCGCGGCAACCGGATCCGGAGTAGCCGCGCGACGCGCCTGCCGAACCGTGGCCACGTGATCGACATTGACGCCCAGGCGTATCATCGGCACAAAACTCCGCATGCTACCATCGCAGGTTACGATAACGACGGGTTTCCCGACTCAAGGCTCGGTAGAGCACGAAGGCCAAGGCCAGGTTCACCACGTTGACGCAAAAGCCGCCGAAGGCGGGGAGCCATGCCAGCGGCAGCCACCAGTGTGTGGTCAATATCGCCGGCACCAAAACGAGCACGAGCAAGCGCGTCGACCAGGCCCAGTAATAGTGACGGTCCCGCACCATACGCACCAAGGTTTTGGCATCGTCGAACATGACGACCACCAGCCAGGCGGAGTCGCGGCCGGCCCGGGCGCCGCCGTCGAAGCACGGCGCCGTCGCCTGGTTGGTCGGAGGTTCCACGGCGGTAGCTGCCGATGGCTGTCGCTCGGTCAGCCGGGCCAGGAGTCGGTCTTCGAGCGCCTCGGTGTCGTGTTGCAGCCGAGCGACGGTTTCCTCCAGCGCGCCGACGCGTCGTTCCAACTCCCCGAGGGCTGGGGCGTCGAGGGATGCCGTCGGAGACGAGTTGTCGATGCAATCGTCCATGGGGATGACCGACCGCGGCACGGCGGCGGCGAACAAGACCGAACGAGGTAGCGGGGATTCATTCCGGTTCTTGCTTCTATTGTAGCGGGCCGACGGCGCGAAAAAGAAACCGCGGTCGGGACGAGAACCGACACGCGGCTGGCGGGGCGCAAGAACGGTTTATTTGACCATTTCCTTGAGAGCCTTCAGGCAAGTGGCCTTGACGACCGTGCGCTTCGGTTTGGCAGGAATGATCATCGTTTCGCCCGTTTGCGGATTGCGCCCTTCGCGCGCCTTGGTCGCTGGTTTCTCGACGCGCTTGATCTTGAGCAAACCAGGCAACGTCATCACACCGGGACCTTTTTTGCCGACCTGTGCATGAATGAAATTGGTCAGCGCGTCGAACACCGTACCGATCTGCTTTTTCGTCAGGCCGGTCGAGTTCGCCAACTCCTGAAACATGACGCTTTTCGTAGCCGGCTTCGCCTTGGACATGATGCTCCCTCACGTAAACCATGGAACGGAACTGGACGCCGCGTGTCCACCTCAGAGAAGCAGGTTAGGATTCGACCTTGCTGGTGTCAACGACTTTTCCCGCAAAAATTCAAGGTTTTACGCGGGTCGGCGGCAAAAAACTTCAAAAAACCGGGTTGATTCCGTCGGCACGGCGCCGTTGCGGCGGTACAATGCCGTCGGTAGGGCTGACCGGAAGGGGCCGCAGCTGCGAGGCAACGAATTCAGCGCCATCGGCGATGGGACGATGAAAGCTGTAGTCTTTGAACAATTTGGCGAACCGGCCGAGGTGTTGCGCGTGCACGACGTTTCCCCGCCGAGCGTCGGCCAAGGCCAGGTGCTGGTGCGCATGCTGGCCGCTCCGATCAATCCGTCCGATCTGCTCGTCGTTCGCGGTCGATACGGCAAATTACCAAGGCTGCCGGCCACGCCGGGCTTCGAGGGGGTCGGCATCATTGAAGCCGTCGGGCCGGGATGGATTGCCAAACTTCGGGGTTTACGACCGGGCCGCCGCGTGGCGGTTTTGAATGGTCAGACGGGCAACTGGTGCGAACGCGTCGTGGTCAATGCGCGGCAGGCGGTGCCCGTGGCCGACGATTTGAGCGACGACCAAGTCGCGTCGTTTTTCGTCAACCCGGCGACGGCCCTCGCCATGACGCGCTGGGTGCTGCGAATTCCGGCCGGTTCGTGGTTGTTGCAGACAGCGGCGGCCAGCGCCTTGGGTCAGATGGTGGTTCGTCTGGCCCGGCACGACGGTTACCGCACGATCAACGTAGTTCGCCGCCGCGAGCAGGTCGAGACGTTGCGGCAGATGGGCGGCGACGAAGTGATCTGCACGGAAGATGAGACCGTGGAGGATCGCGTGCGGGCAGTCACCAACGGTCGAGGAGTCGTCTACGCCTTGGACGCCGTCGGCGGCGCCATGGGCGGAGCCGTCGTTCGTTCCCTCGGGCCGGGCGGGCGCTTGCTGGTTTACGGCACTCTTTCCGGGGAACCGATTCCGCTCGATCCGCGGAGCTTGATGGTCGGCCACAAGACCATCGAAGGTTTTTGGCTGGCGGAATGGGTGCGGCAGCAAGGGGTCGTGACCATGTTGAAACTCTTCCGGACTATCAGTCGCCTGTTGGCCGCCGGAGTGCTGACCACGCCGGTGCAGGCGACGTTTCCCCTGGAGGAGATAACCGCGGCAGTTCGTGCGGCCGAAAGCCCAGGTCGATTCGGTAAGATCATGTTGCGGATCGGCAACCGCTGAGCCGGCGGTATCTTGCTGATGATCGCCGCGGCCGCTATCGTTATCGGCATGGATATTCGCCACCAAGCCGTTACCGGTGTGATCGCTCCCGAACTGGCCGAAGCCCGAATTCGCGAAGTATATCCCAGCGTGGCGCGCTGTAGCGCCGTCGCCTCGCTGGGCAAGATGTTGACGCGCACCATTATCGGTGCTCCCCTGGCTTGGCTGCTCATGTCGGCGTGTTACTTCAGCAAGGTGCTGCCCGTCACGATGACGCGCTACACACTGACCAATCGTCGCTTGATGATTCGGAAGGGCTGGAAGGGCATCGTAAAAAGCGAGGTGCCGCTAAGTCAGATCGATGACGTGCGCCTGGCGCCCGGAAGCGTCAACGATTTCTTCCGCGCGGCTGATCTCGAGATCATCAGCCAAGGACAGGTCGTGATGAGACTCGCCGGCGTGCCCGATCCGGAATCGTTCCGTCATGCAATTTTGTCGGCGTGCAGTGCCTGGGTACCGGGCAAGGCCAAAAACTTGCCATTTCTCGCTGCCAGCGCTGCCAAATAGCGGCCCTATTGAGGGACAGCGATGGCCAAGCAGGTGGCCAGTTCCGAACCGCTCCGGAACTGGCATCGCTTGTTCGGTCTGTTGTTGAGCGAGCACTTGCACGGCTCACCTTATGTGGTGGAGTTGGAGAAAGACCTGTCGCACCGGCAACAATGGCTCGATATCGTCGTTGTCCGGCGTGGGGAAGGAGCACTATCGCGGCCCATGCCGGATGGACTGGATCGTTTGCACGATCACAATCTGATCACTTTCAAGTCGTTTCGCGAGACCTTGGACGATTGGGCGTTAAAAGAGTTGACGGGCCATTACGTGAATTACCGCAAGCAAGTCAGCGGCCGCGGGCGATTGGTGCCCGAGGAGTCGTTTGGACTATACGCGGTCTGTGCCCGAACGCCGCGAGAGCTATTTAGCGTGGTGGCGACGCAGGCGGAACGACGGGGGGTCTACGTGTGTCGCCGCGGGAGCGATGCGATTCGGGTGGTGGTGGCGGCGGAATTGCCGAAGACGGAGAACAACGCGCTGGTGCACCTTTTCAGCGCGGCGGTCGATCAGGTACAATACGGTGCGACGCATTATCAGTTGCCGTCGGCGGCGATCAGCACGATCGTCAACCGGTTGATAGCGGAATATCGGCGAGCGGGATTGGTTATGCCGTACACGATGGATGATTTTCGCAAAGAGGTAGCGCTGGAGGTGCTGGACCAGCTTACGCCGGAGGAACGTTTGCGCGGCCTGGCGCCGGAGGAGCGTTTGCGCGGCCTGGCGCCGGAGGAGCGTTTGCGCGGCTTGACTGCGGAGCAAATCGAGCGCTACCTGCGGACGCTGCAAAAGAAGTCGAGCCGCAGCACCGGCAAAAAGCGTGGGCGGCGGACGTAAGACGTCGCCGGGATCGTTGAACTTCCGCACGATTCTCGTCACGGCGCAGGCCGACCGATTCGATGGCCGAGTTCGACTACATCCGTTGGGTCCGACAGCATACGCCGGTGCATCCCCGCGTGGTCGTAGGCCCCGGCGATGATTGTGCCGTGCTGCGGCCGGGGTCGCTGCCGTTGCTCGTCAAGGCCGACATGCTGCTGGAGGACTGTCATTTCCGCCTTGCCGACGCTGGTCCGCGCCGTGTCGGCCGCAAGGCCCTGGCGGTCAACCTTAGCGACATCGCCGCCATGGGAGGGCGTCCGCTGGCCGCGGTCGTCAGCCTCGGATTGCCGCGCCCGCAACCGATTGGCGATCGTTCAGCACCGGCTTCGTTTTTCTGCAACCCCACGCACTTGGCCGAGGAGATCTACCTCGGCATGCGCGATCTGGCCGACACGTTCCGCCTCGCCATCGTCGGCGGCGATACCAATTCCTGGCACGGCGGACTCGTCGTTTCCGTCGCTTTGCTGGGCGAGTCCGGCCCTCAAGGACCGATTTTACGTTCCGGCGCGCGCCCCGGAGATTGGCTCTTCGTCACCGGCCCCTTGGGCGGCAGCATCCTTGGTAAGCACCTCGATTTCGTGCCGCGCGTCGCCGAGGCTTTGGCCCTCCAGGAGCACGCGCCGATTCACGCCATGCTCGACGTCAGCGACGGCCTGGCAGCCGACCTCCACCATTTGTGCCGAGAAAGCGGCTGCGGGGCTGTGCTGGTCGCCGAACGAATCCCCATCAGCGCTGCGGCCCGGCAATTGACCGACGGCCGATCGCCGCTTGATCACGCCTTGGCCGATGGTGAAGATTTTGAACTCATATTCGCCGTCGCGCCGGCCGACGGCCGACGTTTGCTGGAGCAGCAACCAATCGCCGGCGCTACTCTGAGTTGGATCGGCGAATGCACGCAGGCTACCGACGTGCTGTTGGAAGTCAACGGCTCCCGTCGTCCGCTGCCGCCGCTGGGATATGTGCATCCGCTGTGAGCACCCGTTCCAAGCCGAGGCGGCGCACCAGCGCCTCCAACTCGCGGCGCAGAAACGAGAACGACGGCGCCACAAAAAGATGGTCTTGCATCCGCGAAGGATCGTAGTCGGTTTCGATAACTACGTCGGTCTCAAACGGCCGCCGACTCACCTCCGGCGAAAAGAGCGAATATGGGATCTCCCCGGTCGACGAAAGGATGCCGGCCCCGAAGATTTTCAACTCACCCGCCTCGTGAAGCAGGCCGAATTCGATGCTGTACCAGCTAAACCGCTTCAAGGCCAGGACATGGTCGCCCTGCGTCGCCGTCGCCACCGCCTTGCCGATCAAGGTAAGCAACTCGGCATAATCTTGGTTCATCAGCGGCGGCACGTGCCCCAGGCAATCATGGATCATATCCGGCTCCGGCGTGAATTCCGGGTGAGAACCGTGCCGCAAAAATTGCGTCACCGGAAAGCCGCGGCGGGCGATGTACTGGTAAAAGGTGCGATAAGGCAACGCTCCCTCGGCAGGGACCAGGTACATGCCCGTCTCGCGTCGGACCCGCTCGCTGAGCGTTCGGAGTTGGGGAATCTCAGTCCGGGTGATGGCCAACTCTCGTTTGGCCTGAAGATAAATGCTGCACGCATAGGCCGTATGCAGCTCGTCCAGACGCGGTGACACCTCACGCCAGATGCGCGTTTCTTCGTCGGTGTACTCAATAAACGGCGGCCCAAGTTCCGCGAGCCGGTGTCGGCGACACAAGGCAAACAACTCCCGCCGCCGCCGCAGATAATCGTCGTCGCCCAGCCCCGGATGGCCTGGTTCGAGTTCCAGCTCGGTCACGTCCGGCGGCGCGACCATAACTTCCGGGTCGATAGGCACGCCGTATTCGATCAGGGTCGCCTTCGACATGGCCTCGCCCTCCCAGTATCCGAAGTCGCCCCTTCTCTATTATACTTCGCAGCGCCCAGCCGAGGCCGTCCAAATCAACCGGCAGCGGTAGACTATGAGCATGATAACCATTGACGTTGGTAATCCGAGCCAAACCGACGCCTTGGGCCGACGGCTGGGGGCCGTCCTTTTCCCCGGCGCTGTCGTGGCGCTGGTCGGTCCCTTAGGTGCCGGCAAGACCCACTTCGTTCGAGCTGTCGCCGTGGGGGCCGGTGTCGTGTCCCCGGACGTCGTCACCAGCCCGACGTTTGTCCTGATCCAGGAATATCCCGCCCGCGTGCCGATCTACCATTTCGACGCCTACCGGCTGGCCAGCGAAACGGAGTTCGCCGAACTCGGAGTCCACGAGTATTTCGCCGGCAACGGCGTCTGTTTGATCGAGTGGGCCGATAAAGTCCGCGGGGTGTTGCCATCCGAGCACCTCGAATTCCATTTCGCCATCACCGGGCCGATGTCGCGGCGAATCACCGTCACGGCGCACGGCCAACGGTACGAAGCACTGGCGGGTCAATTGGTGAACGAGTCGACCCGGGGAGGTGTGATGTGACGGCCTTCAGCGCGGTTCGATCAATACGGTCTGCAAGGCCTGGCGGGCCTCTTCCTGGGCGGCGCGATCGGCGACCTGGTAGGTGATCATGAAGTAAAACACGCGGTTGCCGCGGCGCACGCCGATCAATTCGCGAATCGAACGGGCACCGCTATAGTCGCCGTGGTAGGTCATCTTCGCCGCGGGCAGCCCGGAGATCGTCAGGTTCTCCGGCGGGCCGACGCTTTTCCAGCCTTTGCCGGGACTGCGATTTTTCACCGTCTCCGCGATCGGTTCGTCCGCGTTGTCGGTGGTGACGATCGTAACGCGCAACCAGGCCGCCGGGGCCTTGGCAACAATCCGCTTGAACTTGACGACGATCCGCTCCTTGAGGGGATGTTCGGGGTCTTCATTGCTGGTCAGTTGCATGCTCCATTTGGGAGGCGGCGTGAAGCGCAGGCCCACGTCGTCGGCCTTGTAGTCGCCCGGCAGCCGGTCGAGCATCGGTCGATTGGCCTTGAATTCAAAGGAGATCGACGGTCTCTGAAAATGGCGCCAAATGAAGTACCACGAAGGCAGGATCATCAGTAGGGCGAGGCAAAGCTTCAGCCGCCACGGCCGAGGACCAGGCAGGTCGGTTTTCTTGGCTGCTGAGGAAGGGGCGTCGCCGCCGCCATGGCCCGCCGCGAGTGGTTCGGCGAGGTTCATGGTGGCCGAATCGGGTAGCCCTTTGCTGCCCGAGGCACGAGCCGGGAGTCTGGCCGGTTTCGCGACTGCCGCCTTCGGCGCGGCGCCGTCGCCAGCGGTACCACCGTGATCAGAGGGCGGCATAGACAACACCTGAAAGTCAGAAGTCGATCTGGCCCGTCTCGCCGCCGCTGCGCGTGGCAAAGCCGGCGATCACGTTGACACTCGTCGACGTTGCCAGCCGCCGGGCCGCGCCGTCGCAGAACAAAAAGTTGACGTAGCTGCGGTGCGGCGAAAAGAAATCGTAGGGCATCGAGTAAGGGTCGTTGAGGGGAATGACGCCGGCCCGGGCCATCGCCTGCGTCGGTGCTTCTTCCACGCCCGCCAAGAGCACCGGCGCTCCGGGCGTCGTGCGCATCCCTGCCCGACTCAAGGCTCCCACCCACGGCGCCTTTGCGAACAGTGCCGCCCGCTCACCCACGGCAAAGGTCGTGCTCAGGCCGTCGGTGACGTCTGCCAGCCGCGTCTTGCTATTGCGATAAAACACGCCGTCGCCGATGTCCGGCTGCTCACCAGGTTGGCCGGTCGTTCCGTACGACGACGCGTAGCTGATGGTGTGGACCTCCACCAACGGCGTGTTCACCTCGCTGTGAGCCAGGTACACGCCCGCCTCGTAGTCCGCAGGACATTGGTAAATCGGTATCGCCGTTGTCCGCACCGCTTGGAAACGATCCAATTCGATTGGCTCGTGGAAGTCGATCTGGCAAAACGCCGCTTCCTGGTCGATGTACGGCAAGATATGGGCGCCCCAACCCCAGCCTGGCGCGGTGTCGATGCCCGTGTACGGCAATCCGTAGTAAAGCAACATCCACAGGTGACTGTCGACGAGTTTCTTCGGTCCCAACGGCGCGTGCCCGGTCGTTTGCGAGGGCGGCAAATTGCTGATAAAAGTGAACGCCGGCGGAAAATTCTTGTGTGCCGCTTCGTAGCCGCGCAGCCCCAACCCGATCTGCCGCAGATTGTTCAGGCATTGCGTCTGCTGAGCCGACTGTCTGACGCGCTGCACCGCCGGCAGCAACAACGCCATAAGCACGCTCAGGATGCCGATGACCACCAACAGTTCGACGAGCGAAAATCCCAGACGGGACCGGCGTCGGCAGGCCATGTCTGATTCTCCCTGTGCTATGCCTCCCTCATGATAACCGACCGTCCGAGGGATGTCAATTTTCATAAGGGCTGCGGCGCCGGGGGCCGTCTTCAAGGCCGCGGCGGCACAAGCTTCTTGAGACCCTGCTCCAACCGTGGGACTACCAAGCCTTCCAGGGCGCTACCGGCGGCGGCGCTGCCCAAGGCGCGCACATCGACCTGCGGACGGTCGATTGTCCCCCGGATGGGCACTTTCCACGACTGCTTTGCCAAACTCGCCAGCAGGGGGTTCTTCGCATGGCTCTTGGCGTGGATGGTCAACTCGCCGATCAACTGCAAAGTGCCATCCAGATCGACGGTCCCGGAAGTGCGCAGCGAAAAATCCGGAAAGACGAGTTCGAGATTGTCGTGACGGACCTTGCCGTGGGCCATCGTGAAACGGACATCGGAGGGGCGGACGATACCGTAGGCCGAGCCGACGCGCAAGACCTCATTAATCGCCCGAATGGCAGGACCGGGAGCGACCTTGGCGTCGTGCAGCACCAACGTGCCCTTGACGTCGGCGGCTTTCGCGTCGGCGAGCGGCAGTCGTGCATGATCGAGCCGCAGCGACAGCTTGCCGTCCACCTCGGCGACGTCAGCCAACAGCGGCAGGGCGTAGCGCAAGCCGCTGGCGCACAGACCGGGCGTCAACTGCACCCGCTCCAAGAGCGGACCGGCCGGCACATCGAGCATGATCGGGCCTGGTTCGAGGCGCAACTTCGGCGCCACGTGGATCGTGCCGCCGTTGCAGGCCGCTTGCACCGGAGCCACCACGACGATGCCGCTGTGCAGCTTGGCACGCACCTCGGCCGGGCCGACCATGCAACCATGACCTTGGCCGGCGCCGCCGGGAAACGCTCGGATCGCGCTCCAGTGCCCACCGGCCTCGGCTTCGAGTGCCGCCAGAACCGGCTTGCCGTCGGTCGGTGTCAACGGCCCGTGCAGCCGCAGCGGCCGCGCGCCTTTACCCGTGATCGTCACTTGGGAGCCGAGGTACGGCCGCAACAGCGGTTCGACTTTCTCCAGATCGTAGGCCAATTGCCCAGTAAATTCGACGCGCCGCGCCGCGGACAGCTCTGTGCAGGTCAAGTGTCCTTCGCCCGATACCCATTCGCTGTTGAACCGCAGGGTGTCGAGGTCGAGCCGATCGCGAGCGAGATCGACAATACCACGCGCCGACAGATGGCAGGCACGGCTCGTCACCAGTGCCTTCTCCACGGTAAGCTGAGCACCGTCGAGGGCGGCGGAGAATTCGAGTGCTCCGGCCCCGTCGTTGAGCTGGCCGCGCGCCGCGAGTTTCAGCTTGGGTGGGGCCGTGGCTTCCAGGTCTAGGTCGAAGGCCTCGATGCCGTACGTCAGGTTGCGGTCGGCGTCGCGAAACCGGATCTGCCCGTTGCGGACCACGACCCGCGCTTTGGGTGCCGCCGTGGCCGCTTTGCGCTCCGGCGGCGCTGCCGAGGAGCGCAGCAGGTGTTGGACGTTTGTTGTGCCGCCCGCCAGCGCGATGTGGACCACCGGCTGTTCGATGTGAATCGTGCCGAGGTCGGTGTGATCGCAGAACAGGCCCAGCAACGTCCGATCGGTGGCGAGCCGGTCGATTGCCACGACCGTCGCCCCGGCGGAATCGCACACTCGCAGGTCGCGCAAGACCGGCGGCGAAAACCAACCCAAAGATGCCGAGCCGACGCTGACGGTTCCCTGCACGTCGCGGGCGGCCAAGCGTATGATCCAAGCCAAGATCGGCGAATGGGCGACCAGCATCGGCCCTAGCCAGACCAAAATCAGTATGCTGACGCCGGCGAACAACCAACGTCGGATCCGAAGCTTACGCACGGGCGCCGTCGTCGGCGCCGCCACGGCCGTCGCCATAGGAGACGCTCCCAAGCAAGCACGAGCGGCCGTGTCGGACGCGCCGCCCGCAGTTGCATCGGCCAATCGACCGCAGCGACCTTGCCGTAATCCGGCGGTGGCGGTACGATCGTGGTGAAAAGGCGCAATTTACTCGGCGTGGCGAGGATGCGCGCGCCGCGGGGGAGCGAACCTTGGCGGAGTTTGCCGGCGACCGTGGCCACGACGAGTTGATCCAACCATGACCGAAGTGGTGCTGTTGTCTGCCGTCCGCACGCCTATCGGCAGATACCTGGGCAGCTTGGCCAACGTTCCCGCGGTTCAGCTGGGGAGCCTGGTGCTCCGCGAGGCGCTGCGCCGGGCCAACGTACCGGCGGAGCGAGTCGACGAAGTGATCGTCGGCAACGTCCTCCAGGCCGGTCTGGGACAGAATCCGGCTCGACAAGCGGCCCTGCACGCCGGTCTGCCCGACACCATCGCGGCCGTCACGATCAACAAGGTGTGCGGCTCCGGACTGAAGGCCGTTATGCTGGCGGCACAAGCGATCAAGGCGGGCGACGCCGACGTCGTTGTCGCCGGCGGCATGGAGAGCATGAGTCAGGCCCCGTATCTACTCCGCGGCGTCCGCGGCGGCTGGAAACCGGGCAATCACGAGGCCGTCGACGCCATGATCCACGACGGTCTGTGGTGCGCCTTCGAGAATTGGCACATGGGTTCGGCGGCGGAACATATCGCCCGCAAGTGCAGCATCGGACGCGCCGACCAGGATCGTTTTGCCGTCCAAAGCCATCGCCGTGCCGCTCAAGCCTGGGACGAGGGTCGGTTCGACGCCGAAGTCGTGCCGGTGCCGTTGGGAGCCGACGGCCGGCTCGCCGCGTCGAGCGCCGCGCCGGGCGCC
>JANWVS010000240.1 GCA_025056835.1 Gemmataceae bacterium
TTTTGCCTACGCGGAACACCAGGCGGACCAGCCACTCCATACCCGTATGGGCGTGGAAAAACCACCCCTGCGACTTCACGCGCCCGGTGATTTCGACAACATGCGGTTGGTTCCAATTGGTCTCGGCGAAATCGCCGTACTTGTGAATCTGTTCATCGATCCACAGGAGGATGTCGCCTTCCCACCGACACGGTTTTCCGTCGTGCGAGAGCCGCTCGCGCGTGTGCCAGCGGACGCCGTCGATCTGCCAGGGCATGGCGGCGTCGCGGCCGATGGCGTCCAAGGCGATGTCGCCGGGCTTTGGTGTTTCGCTGGCAGCCCGATCGAACCGTGGTCGGACAGCGTGCGGACCGGCCTCGAGGACGGTCTTGAGAAATCGGGCCGTGTGGCTGGAAACTTCAGAACGCTCGGCTTGGGCGACGACTTGCTCCGGAGTGCCGGCACAAACGACACGGCCGCCGCCTTCGCCCGCTTCGGGGCCCAGATCGATGACCCAATCGGCGGTCTTGATCACGTCGAGGTTGTGTTCGACGACAATGACCGTATTGCCGAGATCAACGAGTCGATGAAGTACGTCGAGCAGCTTGCGAATGTCGTCGAAGTGCAAACCGGTGGTCGGCTCGTCGAGGACATAGACGGTGCGACCGGTGTTCGGTCGGCTAAGTTCAGCAGCCAGCTTGACACGTTGCGCCTCGCCGCCCGAGAGGGTCGGTGCTGCTTGGCCCATAGCCAAATAATCGAGACCAACGTCGGCGAGCGTTTGCAGGATCCGGCGAATGTTCGGGATGTTGCCAAACAAGGTCAAGGCTTCGCTGACAGGCATTTGCAACACGTCGGCGATTGACTTGCCTTTGTATTTGACGGTAAGGGTCTCGGCGTTGAAGCGTCTTCCGCGGCAGGTGTCGCACTCGACCCAAACATCCGGCAAGAAGTGCATCTCGATCCGTTTTTGGCCGTTGCCCTCGCATGCTTCACATCGACCTCCGGGCTTGTTGAAACTGAAGCGCTTGGGCTGCCAACCGCGAAGTCGGGCTTCAGGGAGTTGAGCGAAAAGCTGGCGAATCAAATCAAACACGCCGGTATAAGTCGCTGGGTTGGAACTCGGCGAATTACCGAGAGGAGATTGATCGACGTTGATGATTTTGTCAATGTTCTCCAAGCCAAGGATTTCGTCATGGGCCCCGACGGCGACGTTAGCTCGGTGGAGTTGTCGGAGCAGGGCATTGGTCAGGACTTCATGGACCAGCGAGCTTTTACCCGACCCGCTGACACCCGTGACGGCGATGAAAGCACCCAGTGGGAAAACAACGTCAATGTTCTTGAGGTTGTTTTGCCGGGCGCCTTTCACGACCAAAGCCGACCGGTCCGGTTTGAAACTCGAATGGCGGCCGGTGCTCGCCGGGTCTTGCCCAGCCGTCCAGCCCTGGGGCGGTATGCGTCGATTCGTCGGCACCGGGATCGCCATTGTGCCATTGAGATATTGGCCTGTGAGCGAGGTTTTTTGTCGCACGATTTGTTTCGGTGTGCCTTGGGCGGTGATCTCGCCGCCGCGCTGACCGGCGCCTGGGCCGAAGTCGAGCAAGTGATCGGCCGCGGCGATGACGTCGCGATCGTGCTCAACCAGGATGAGGGTATTGCCGAGATCGCGCAAATGTCGCAAGGCTCGCAAGAGCCGGTCGTTGTCGCGCGGGTGCAGACCGATCGTTGGTTCATCGAGGACGTAAAGGACGCCGGTCAGGCCGCTGCCGATCTGACTGGCGAGGCGAATGCGTTGCGACTCGCCGCCGGAAAGTGTCGGCGCGGCGCGATTCAGAGTGAGGTAATCGAGTCCCACGTCTACCAGGAACTTGAGCCGGTTGCGTATCTCGCGCAGCACTTCGCCTGCGATCTGTTGCTGCTCCTTGTTCAGTTTCAGAGTCGCGAAGAACTTGTAGGTTTCCCGGAGCGGCCAGTCACCGATGGCCCCAAGCGTATGGCCTTGGAAACGGCAGGCAGCCGCATCCTGGCGCAACCGCGAGCCGCGGCAAGCCGGGCAGGGGACGTCGGCGACCACGTCGTCGAGACGGTGGCGGTAATAGAAGCTCAGTCGAGCCGCCTCGCTCAAGGCCGGCAACACGCCTTTGTACTGAAAGGAAAGGGTGGGGGAGGAGTCCCGACCGGCATCGTTGCGACGGTCACGAAGGGGTGCGGTCCGCCGGGAGTATGCGGCTTTGCCGGCGTGGTTTGGCAACGGAATCCACGTCTCGCCCGTGCCGTACAGCACCGCCCGCTGATGCTCCGGGCTTAACTGCTCGAAAGGCACGTCCAAGTGGAACCCGACGTGCCGGGCCAGCGCCTCCGCGAACCGGGTGAACGGCTGAGTTGGTGTAAGTTCGGGCCAGGCGGCGAGGGCGCCGGCGCGTAGCGACAAACGAGGGTCACGAATCAGCAGCTGCGGGTTGGAACCTTTTTGGGTGCCCAGCCCCTCGCAGACCGGACACCACCCAAGCGGGCTGTTGAACGAGAAATGGTGCGGATTGAGCGGTTCAAAGCTGCGCCGACAGCGGTCACAAGCAAAGTGTTGGCTGAACGTCTCCGCGGTCCAGCGCGGCTCTGGACGCTGGTCGTCGACGAAAACCACCCGCATGACTCCCTTGCCAAACTCGAGCGCGGCTTCGACAGAATCTGCCAGACGGCCGCGCTGCGCCTTGCGAACGATCATGCGGTCCACGATGACTTCGACCTGGTGTTTGCGGCGGTGGTCGATCGCCGGCGGCTCGGCGACGTTGTACGATAGGCCGTCGACGCGCATGCGCTGAAACCCCGAGCGGCGCAGTTCCTCGAACAGTGCCTCGTATTTTTCCTGTCCCTTCCGTTCCACGGGCGCTGTCAGATACAAACGCGTGCCTTCGGGAAGGTTGAGGATCTTTTCGATGATCTCGTCGGCCGATTGCGTGCCGATCGGCACTTGACACGTAGGGCAATGAGGTTGACCAAGCCGAGCGAAGAGAATGCGCAGATAATCGTAGATTTCCGTGACCGTGCCGACCGTCGACCGCGGACTCTTGCTCGTGGTCTGCTGCTCAATGCTGATGGCCGGCGAGAGGCCGGTAACGTGCTCAACCTTCGGCTTTTGCAGCCGACCGAGAAATTGTCGGGCGTAGGCCGACAAGGATTCGACGTAGCGCCGTTGCCCTTCGGCGAAAATGGTGTCAAGGGCGAGCGACGTTTTCCCCGATCCCGAGGGTCCGCAGCAAACCGTCATGCAATCGCGTGGAATGTCGACGTTGATGTTCTTCAGATTGTGTTGTTGGGCGCCGCGGACCGAAATCGACGTAATCCGAGCCGCGTGAGGCGCGACGTGAGAACGGTGCTCGGGCGAATCGGGCGATCGAACCGGCCCGCGCGGGGACAACGCGACGACGGCGGAGGACGGCGCCGGCTTTTCCCGGGCCTGGTTTGGGAGTGTCTCTTCGAGGCGGAGCGGCGCACGAGAATCCATGGTCCGGCCGGCGAGAACGGCGCGTAGGGCTTGGCCTGTATACGATTCAGGGCATTGTGCCACGGTCTCCGGCGTACCGGCACAAACCAGTCGTCCGCCGCCCTCCCCGCCCTCGGGGCCGAGATCGATGATCCAGTCGGCCGTTTTGATCACGTCGAGATTGTGTTCAATGACGACCACGGTGTTGCCGGCCGCGACAAACCCGTGCAAGACGCGCAGCAGCTTTTCGATGTCGTCGAAATGCAAGCCGGTCGTGGGTTCGTCGAGGAGGTAGAGAGTTCTACCGGTGGCGCGGCGACAAAGTTCGCGCGCCAACTTGATCCGTTGCGCCTCGCCGCCCGACAAGGTGGGAGAGGGTTGACCGAGTTTGATGTAATCCAACCCGACGTCGTGCAGGGTCTGGATCATCGATCGTATCTTTGGAATGTTTTCAAAATGAACCAGGGCCTCCTGCACGTCCATTTCGAGGACATCGTGGATGTTCTTATCCTTGAAGCGAATCTGGAGAGTCTCACGGTTGAAGCGCCGACCTTCGCAAACGGCACAGCGGACCCAAACGTCGGCGAGAAAGTCCATCTCCAATCGCCGCGAGCCGTTCCCTTCGCACGCTTCGCACCGTCCGCCCGGTCGGTTAAAGCTGAACCGGCCTGGGCGGTAACCGCGGGCTTTGGCTTCCGGCACTTTGGCATACAGGTCGCGAATCTGGTCGAATAACTTGATGTACGTCGCCGGGTTGGAGCGCGGCGTGCGCCCGATGGGGCTTTGGTCTATGTCAATCACCTTGTCAACGTGTTCGAGACCTTCGATGCGGTCATGCGCCCCGACGACAGTGGGGAATTCGTCCTCGGCGGGGGCATCGTTGCTGGTGTCGCCATCGGTCGTTCGACCGAGGGACTGAAGCGCCCCGGCGCGCAGGATGTCGTTGATAAGCGAAGATTTTCCGGAACCGCTCACGCCGGTGACACAAACGAAGAGGCCCAAGGGTATTTCAACGTCGATGTTTTTGAGGTTGTTGTGGCGAGCGCCGATGATCCGGACCGATTTGCCGCTGGGCGGAC
>JANWVS010000241.1 GCA_025056835.1 Gemmataceae bacterium
CCCGGTCAAGCTCATGCTCGACCGAGCCGAGGAAGTAACCGCCGGCGGGATGCGGCCTTCATCGGGTGGTCGGATCAAGGTGGCCGCGTCCCAAGGCGGCACAATTCAGACCTTCGAGGCCGACACCACCGCCTCGCCGGGCATCGGCGCCGCCAGCAACGTCTTGTTGCCGTACGTCTACACGACGATCCCGCACCGCAAACTCCGCCATCGAACCGTGCGGCTCAACATTCAGGTGCAGCGGGCGATGCGGGCGCCGGCCCATCCGCAAAGCTGTTTTCTCACCGAGCAGGCGCTCGACGATCTCGCCGCCCAATTGAAGATGGACCCCTTCGAACTCCGGTTGCGCAATCTGCCGCCCAACGACCCGGCGGCCGTCAAGGAGGCGCCGACGTCGTTCCCCGCCCTGCGGCACACGATTTACACCCGAGAGATCGAAATTATCCGCACGATGTGCCGCTGGAAGGAGCGCTGGCATCCGCCCGGCCAAGGCGGCCCCGGACCGATCAAGACCGGCCTGGGCTGCGCCTTGCACACGTGGGGCGGCGGCGGCAGCCGTACCAATCCCACCCGCGTCACCATCAGTGCCGATGGTTCCGTGCTGGTGCAGTCGTCCAGCCAGGACCTCGGCACCGGCCAACGCACCGTCGGGGCGATCATTGCCGCCGAAGTCTTAGGCCTGCAACCGCGCGACATCACCGTGCAGATCGGCGACAGCACCTTCGGACCGTCCGGGCCGTCCGGCGGCAGCACGACCTGCCCCGGCACGTCGCCGGTGATCCTCAAGGCGGCCGAAGCGGCGCGCGACGCCTTCTTCGCGGCCATTGCCCCCCGCATCGGCGCCCGAGCGCAAGACCTGACCATTGAGCCGGGCTTCGTCGTCAATCGCGCCAACAATGAGCGCCTGCCCTGGCGCCAGGCCTGTGCCCGCCTGGGGACGACGCCCGCGGTGGGCAACGCCGATTGGCCGCCGACCGCGCAGCTCAACCCCAACAACGAAGCAACCCGAGAGCTTCGCCGCGAGTGGCTCGAAACGCTGACCAATGTCGGCGTCGGCGGCGTTCAGGTGGCGGAGGTCCAGGTCGACACCGAGACCGGCGTGGTCCGCTGCACCCACGTCTGGGCGGTGCAGGATTGCGGCATGATCATCAACAAGCTCGGCTGCGAATCGCAAGTGGCCGGCGGCGTCATCATGGGCGTCAATTATGCCCTCTTCGAGGAATGCATCTACGACCGGGTGACGGGCCGGCAGGTCAACCCGAACATGGAGTTCTACAAGCTCGGCGGCATCCAGGACATGCCGCAGATCCATGTCCACATGCTCGACATGCCGGAGCGGGGCGTCATCGGCATCGGCGAACCGCCGACGATTTCGACCGCCGCCGCCATCGCCAATGCCATCCACAACGCCTTGGGCGTCCGCGTTGGGAACGCTCCCTTCACGCCGGAGCGGATCCTGGCGGCCCTGGCGCGCCACTAGACCGAGCGCCGCCCGCCAGCGGCCCACGATCGACCACGAACGAATGCGAAACCATTTATCCGGATCACCCGCGGGAACTTGACACCATGAAAAACTTCACCTACTTCCGACCCACCAGCCCCGAACAGGTCGTCGGCTTGCTCGAACGCACCTGGGGCAATACCGAGTTGCTCGCCGGCGGCACCGACTTGCTCGATCTGCAAAAAGAGTACATCGCCCAGCCCAGCCGCGTTGTGAGTCTGAGCAGCGTCGCCCAGCTCAAGAATGTTTCACTCAACGACCGGGCCATCACCCTCGGCGCCGGCTTGACCCTGGCGGAAATCGCCAACCACGCCAGCGTTCGCCAGCACGCCGCGGCCTTGGCCCAGGCAGCCGGGCAAATCGGCGGCCCGCAAATCCGCAACATGGGTACGCTCGGCGGCAACCTCTGCCAGCGCAACCGCTGCTGGTACTTCCGCGACGAGCACGTCGCCTGCCTGCTCAAAGGCGGCCAGCGCTGCTTCGCCCTCGACGGCGAAAACAAGTACCATGCCGTCTTCACCGCAGGGCACCGCTGCGTCATCGTCCATCCGTCGACGTTGGCCCCGGCCCTGATCGCCCTGGGGGCTACTGCCGAGATCCTCGGCCCCAACGGCCGACGCACGGTCGAGTTGGCCAAGTTTTTCCGTGCACCGACCGGGCCAAACGAGCGCGAGCACACCCTGGCTCCCAATGAATTGCTGCTGTCGGTGTCGGTGCCGATCAGCGGGCTGCGCAGCGCCAGTTATGAAGTCCGCCACAAGCAAGCCTACGACTGGCCGCTGGTGCAGGCGGCGGTGGCCTTCGCCGGCGGCCACAACGGGGCCAAGGCCACCAACGTGCGGATCGTGCTGGGCCACGTCGCGCCCACGCCGCATGTGGCCGAAGCAGCCCAGCGCGCCCTGGAAAATCGGGCGATCACCGAAGCCACGGCCGCCGCTGCCGGCCGCGCCGCCGCGGAGGGCGCCAAGCCGCTCAGCCAGACCGGTTACAAGGTCCGCCTCATCGAGGTAGCGGTCAAGCGTGCTCTCTTGCTGGCGGCCGGTATGAAACCGTATTGGGAGGTGTAGACCGCTCGGAAAAGCGGTTGCGGCGCCGGAGCCGCGGCCTGTGGCTACCGCCTACCTATAGGTTGAAATACTCCGCCGAACTGAGCAGCCCGGCGATGATTCGGGTGTCGGGGACTCCCCGACGCAATTGGCCGACGAAACCGGGAGGTTGCGGGTCTAGTTCAGCGGCGGTGGCCGGCCGGCGGAGAAAGCGTTGGACAAGCCCGGCGACGTAGCGTTGTTGGGCCTCGATGGTGTTCAGCAACCGGGCGGCGATGGCTCGGCGCGACAGCCCCCGAGCGTTGAGCCTGTTGAGAAACGCCGCCCCCGCGGCATCGATCGGCCGACCGAGTACGTCTTGGTGGAGGGTCGCCGCGAAGCCGGCAAACGTCCCGTTCGTCTTGACGAAATACTCCGGCGAGCCGAGGGTCAGCGCCTGTACCTGCTGCGTCCGCCCCCCGCGGTCGAGCACGTTGACCAGGCGCACGCAAACCTCGGGGGTCATCGCCGTGCCAACCAGTGTCCGCCAGGTGTCCTCCACGACATTGGCGAAGTATTCGCGCTGACGCAGCAGTCCCCTGACGATCTGCAAGCGCAAAAGCGCCGGATCGCCGGGCCGGTCGAGGATGTCCAACGCTTTGGCGGCCTCGTCGGCCAAAGGCTCGCGCCGGAACAGGTCTTGGTAGACTCGTCGAACCCATTGCTCCTTCGCAGCGACGACCGCGGTGGTGACCGTGGCATTGTTGTTGCCCGCATTGAAGTCGGCGCCGCTGGCGCCGTCGTCGGCGATGGAGGCGGTGTTGACGATTTGCGTCGCGGTCGCGGCGGCGTTGACAACGACTGCGAAATTGAGCGCGACGGTGTCCCCCGGTCCGAGGTTGCCGATCACGAATTGAAACACACCCGAGCCGACGGGCGTTTCCACCCAACCAGGAGTGCTGCCGCCGGGATCGAACGCGGTTTGTGCCGGCAGCGTCTCGGTGACGACGACGCCCGTGGCCGGCCGGGTACCGAGATTGCGGGCGGTGAGCGCATAGGTGATCTTGTCGCCGGGGTTGACGGTGATGTCGTCGGTCTGCTTGGCGAGGGCTAAATCGGGAGGCGTGATGATTTCGAGACTCCAGCCGCCGTTGATGATGCCGATGCTGGCGCCGGGGCGGTCGATGGCAACAAACAGGCGCCAGGTGCCGTTGGGGTCGGTGCCGCCGAAGACGCTGCCGAGCGTGGCCGTGCCTCCGGCTTGAGGCCCTGGGTTGGCGTAGGGGGGCGGCGGGGCCGGGGGAGGCCAATTGTCGTTGTCGCCCGGCGAGGCATGGTTGACCGGACGCGAAATGACCGTGCTGTTGGGCGTCCCCCAGGGTGCGTTGGGATCGAGCACAAGGGCCGCGGCGTCTTCAAGGCGCAGGGTGACGTTGTCGATCGGAGAGAAGGTCTCGCCGCCGGCGTCGGCCAACAGGATGAACGCTTGACCGCCGGGGCCGACCAACAAAGCGTCCAGCGCCCCGGGTTGATTGTGAGTGACGTTGTGCAACGTGACCGAGAGCCGGCTGATCGGTCCCACCAAGCCCGCGACGTCGATTGTTGAGGGATAGGGGTTGGCGACGGGCACGTTATTCGGAAGCACAATCGGGGTGGTATTGGCGAACACGGCCGGGGCGTGGCGGTCCTCCAGCCGCTCCAAACCCAAGGCCGGGCGGGGTCGTTTCGCGGTACCTCGGCACGCCAGACGGGCATCGGCGGCGCTCGCCCGGCGCCACCATCGCCAGACAGCAGGGAACATGACTCTAGGGCCTCGCGGAAGGGGGAGTGCACCGGGTCGTAAGTCATGGTATCACACCCCCCATCGCGGGAATAGCCTCAGCCGCGGGAGAATTTGCCGGCGACGTGATCGACGCGAGTCACGGCTTCGCCCTCGGGCAGCGAGGTTTTCGTCCGGCTCATATCATATCGATTGGTTGTCCATCGGTTGGTTCTCTTCCGACGGTCTTT
>JANWVS010000242.1 GCA_025056835.1 Gemmataceae bacterium
CCTCCGCACGCTCGGGTTCGTTCGCGGCGTGACGCACACCGAGTTCATCAAGAGCCGCGCGGACGGCAAGTTCTATTTTCTCGAGACGGCTGCGCGCGTAGGGGGAGCCCACATCACCGATTTGGTCGAGGCCGAAAGCGGCATCAACCTCTGGGAAGAGTGGGCCCGCATCGAGATACGTCAAGGGAAGTGGGAATATACAGTACCGCCGACACGAAACCTGTATGCGGGGCTTCTCGTGTCGCTCGCACGCCAAGAGAAACCCGACACATCTCACTACACCGACCCGGAAATCGTCTGGCGCGCTATCGAGAAACCGCACCACGTCGGGCTGATTTTTGCGTCGTCGAACTACGCGCGCATCATAGAACTCATGGATACATACGAGGAGCGCATCCGGCATGACTTTCAAGCGGTTCTGCCACCACCGAAGGAAGCAACGGCGTGAGGTTGTCCGACCTTCCGCCTCATGCGCGTGCGCGCATTGTCCGTCTGCACGTTGAAAGCAACGAACGGTTGCGCCTTGTTGCCTTCGGCTTGGTTCCTGGGGACACAATTGAGGTCGGGCACCGAGCGCCGTTTGGGGGACCGATCGAGGTGCGCCTTGAACGGACGAGCGTTGCGCTTGGTCGCGCCTATGCCGATGCGATTGAGGTCGAGGCCGACGTTGCCGCGGTCGAGAACGCGGATGACGCAGCTTTCGCCGAACATGGTGGGCAAAATACTGACGCGCATGTCGACCTGGTTGCCGCCGACGTTGAGTTCGATGCGGCCGTCTTGTGGCAGCCGGCGCTCGGCGATGTCCAGGTTAGCCATGACCTTGATGCGAGTGGAGATGGCCATGGCGAGATGCCGAGGGGGCGGCACCATTTCGTACATCACACCGTCGCAGCGGTAGCGAAGTTTGTATTCCTCCTCGAACGGCTCGAAATGGATGTCGCTGGCGCGGTCCTTGATGGCCAGGAGCATGACCATGTTCAGCAATTTGCGAACCGGGGCCGCCTCTTGCATCTCCATGAGGCTTTCGAGATCGATCGACGTTTCGCTTTTGCGCGGAGCCAAGTCTTCGTCGCTCTGCAACGCCGAAATGATGTCCATGATCGACTCTTCCTTGCCTTGATAGCAGCGCGACAGGACATCGTTGATCGCGTTTTGCGGCGCCAAGCAGCCCACGACTTCCGGGACATTGAGAAAATTGCGGAGATCATCGAGCGAGGCCATGTTGTTGGGATCGCCCATGGCCACCGTCAAGACGTTGTCCTTGTAGGTCAGCGGCAGGACTTTGTACACCGTCGCCATCGGCTCGGGCACCAGCGTCAGGGCCTCGGGCTGAGGCTTCAGTTCTTCCGCGGTGAGCAGCTTCATGCCGAACTGGTCGGCAAGGGCTTGCATCAACTGATTTTCGGTGATTAACCCCCGCGACAAGGCTGCCTGGCCGACGTGGATCGCGGCATTTTTGGCCTCGTCGAGAAGTTCCCAAAGCTGGCTTTCGTCGATGTAGCCCAAGTCGACCAAGACTTGCCCCAGTCGGCGGCCGCCCGAACGTTGGGTGATGCCGGCGCGGACCGGAGCAGGTTTGACCTTACTGGCTGACACAGCCGGTTGATCGCCGCTCTTGGCGGTGCTGCCGGGCTTTGCGGGCGCAGCGGCCGGCTTCGCTCCAGGGGCCGCCGCCTTGCCGGGCGGAGGCGGAGCGGCCCCGGGTTTGGCTGGTGGCGTTGGCTTCACCGCCCCACCGGCGGCCACAGGCTTGCCCATCGCAGGTTTTGTCCCCGGCGGCGCTGGCGGCTGCGGTTTGACCGGTCCCGACGCCGGCTTTCCCACAGCAGCCCCAGGTTTGGCTCCCGGCGGCAATTGCGCCGGTTTGCCCAGCGGCGGTTGCGGCTTTTTCGGCTGACCGGAATCGTTCGGTGTTGCCATGTTCGGTGATCTCGCAATCATCGGCCCGCGGCGCTGTGTCGCTCGACTCGCCGCCGCCCTGCCGTTTCCTCAGTGCCCGCGACGCTTAATCCTCGTCTTCGTCGTCGTAGTCCTCGTCTTCGTCTTCGTCTTCATCCTCGTCTTCGTCTTCTTCGTCCTCCTCGTCGGTGTCAAGTTCGCCGCGTTCGGCCAGCATGATGCGATTGGCCAATTCTCCCGGCTTTTGCGCCTTGCCCAGCACTTCTTCCTTCTCACACACGCCGGTCCGCCACAGGCGGAACAACATTTCGTCGAGCAGGAACATGCCTTCTTTACGGCCGGTTTGAATGCTGGAGTCGATGCGATACGTCTTGTTCTCGCGAATGAGGTTTTGGATGGCCGGCGTCACCACCATCATCTCGTACGCCGCCACCAGGCCGGAATTGTCGCGCCGCGGCAAGAGCGTCTGCGACAGCACGCCGATGAGCGCCGTCGACAGCTGGGTGCGGATCTGATCTTGCTGGTCTTTCGGAAAGACGTCGATGATACGGTTGATCGTGCTGGAGGCACTGCTGGTGTGCAGCGTGCCGAAGACGACGTGGCCGGTTTCCGCAGCTTCGATGGCCGCATGGATCGTTTCCAGGTCGCGCATTTCGCCGACGAGGATCACGTCGGGATCCATCCGCAGCGCCCGCCGTAACCCCTCGGCAAATCCTGGAACGTCGACACCGATTTCCCGTTGGTTGATCGTGCATTTTTGATGCGTGTGGTAGTACTCAATCGGGTCTTCCAGCGTGATGATATGGCGATCATAGTTTTGATTGAGGAAATTGATCATGCTCGCCAGACTGGTCGTCTTGCCGGACCCCGTCGGACCGGTAACCAGCAACAAACCGCGCGGCCGCGTGATCAGGCGTTTAATCGCCTCCGGCATTCCGATCTCTTCAAAGGACAAGAACTTGTTCGGAATTCGGCGGAGCACCATGCCGATGGTGCCCTTTTGTTTGAAGACCGCCACGCGAAACCGAACGCCGTCGGTGAATTCGATAGCGAAGTCGGCCCCGCCTTTTTCTTGCAACTCTTGCTGACAACGGTCGGGCGTGATGCTCTTCATCAACGCCGTGGTGTCGTCGCCATCCAGGACCTTGGTGTCCAGCCGGCGCATCCGTCCCTGATGGCGGACCACCGGAGGCTGGCCCACCGAGATGTGTAAGTCGCTGGCTTTCAAGTTGATGACTGTCGTCAGCAACTTGTCGATTAAAACAGTGTTCGAACTAGGCACGGCACAATCCTTCCACCTGCAAATCCCGCGAGGGAGAAACCTCGAGCCGGCGCGAGATCGGCGACGGGATCACTCCGTTGCCCCATTATCCGCGCCTCCCAGGCCCGAGACAAAAAAATACGCAAAAAAAATCAGAAACCAACGACGGCGCACTTTCCCGTGGACGGCCTCGTTTCAAACGGCTTTGGCCCACCGCGAGCGCCGTCAAGACCTTGTTGATCACTCGATGGCGTGATGGCAGATACTCAATACTTCCTCTAACGTCGTTATACCGGCCACCGCCTTTGCTACACCGTCCTCCAACAACGTTTTCATGCCGAGCAATCGTGCCTGACGCCTGATCGCCTGCGCCGGCTCACGGTTGAATGTCATCTCACGGATACCGGAATTCATCTTGAGAAGTTCGAAAATTCCCTTGCGGCCGCGATAGCCCGTGTGGTGGCAATGCGAGCAACCGCGCCCACGAGCGAACGAGGCCTGCGCGGCTTGTTGCGGGGTAAGACCAGCTGCCCGGATTTCGTGGCTGGGAGGCTTATCCGGTTCTTTGCATTTTGGGCAAATCACGCGCACCAATCGTTGGGCCATGATGGCGATGACGGAAGAAGCGACCAAGAACGGCGGCACCCCGATATCCTGCATGCGCGTAATGGCGCTAGGCGCATCGTTCGTATGCAATGTACTAAAAACCAAGTGTCCGGTCAGCGAGGCCTGCACTGCAATCTCGGCCGTCTCTTGATCGCGTATTTCACCAACGAGAATGATATTCGGTGCCTGCCGAAGCATCGCCCGAATGATACGGGCAAAATCCAGCCCGATATTGTGCTTGACCTCAACCTGGTTGATTCCCGGCAAGTAATACTCGACTGGATCCTCGGCCGTGATGATTTTCCGGTCCGGTCGATTCAGTTCGTTGAGCGCTGAGTAAAGCGTCGTTGTTTTTCCCGAGCCGGTGGGTCCCGTTACTAGAAAGATTCCGTTCGGCCTCTTGATAATGCTTTGAAAACGTTTGTAGTCTTCCTCGCTAAACCCAAGATCACGTATATTCACCTGTATACTACTACGGTCGAGAATACGCATGACGATCGACTGACCATGACTGGTCGGAAGTACACTGACGCGCAAGTCGAAGTTTTTGCCCTTGGAGGTCATTTTGATCCGGCCGTCCTGCGGGCGACGCTTTTCGGCGATATCGATGTTGCCCATGATCTTGAGGCGCGAAATCATGGGGGCCAGGAGCCGGCGCGGCGGGCTATCGCGTTCGACCAAGACGCCATCGATTCGGTAACGAATCCGCACTCGATCAGCAAACGGCTCGATGTGAATGTCGCTGGCCCGCAGGCTGATC
>JANWVS010000243.1 GCA_025056835.1 Gemmataceae bacterium
ATCACGGCCAAACCCGGTGACCGACTGACCTTGCAGGTTCAAGCGGTCTTCAGCGACGGCAGCCGCGAGGACATAAGCAGATTCTGTACTTTTGAAGCCGTCAACCGCGAAGTGGCCGATGTGGACGCCGAGGGACAGGTGGAAGTACGCAGTGTCGGCGATACCACGATCGTCGTGCGTTATCCCGGTCAAGTCGGTCTGGCAACGGTGGTGGTCATGCCGACTTCACCACCGAGTGGCTTTGCCAACCTCCCCGAACACAATCTCATTGATCGCCACCTTTTTGCCCGGCTGCGCTTGCTCGGCATCCAGCCTTCGGACCTCTGCGACGATGCCACTTTTTTACGGCGGGTCACGTTGGACGTTACAGGGGCCTTGCCCACGCCGGACGAAGTTCGCGCTTTTCTCGCAGACAATAACCCCGATAAACGCGCCAAGAAAATCAACGCCCTGCTGGACCATCCTGATTACGCCGTCTTGTGGGCCACCCGCTTCATGGACATCTTTCGCCTGGGCAGTTTCTCTGCTGGTGGTATTTTCCCACCCAATGTTCATGACGAGTTCCGCGCCTACGAGTGGCTACGCGCCCGCCTGCGGGAGAACATCGGTTACGACGAGTTGGTAGAGCGCATCCTGACCGCCACCACTCGCGAGGGTCGCAGCCTGGAAGCATGGGCCAAGTCGGCCGAGGCTATTGCCCGTGAACAGGCCGAAGGTAAGATGCCCACGACCTACGCCTCGCGCAAGACGCTGGATCTGTTCTGGCAGAGACGCATGGAAACTGACGTGGCCCACGCCATTCGGGTCGGCCATGCTTTCTTGGGCCTGCGTTTGCAGTGTGCTCAGTGTCACCGACACCCCAACGATGTCTGGACGCAGGACGACTTGCTCAGCTTCGCCAATTTCTTCATGCGCGTGCCGCATTTCAACGCGATGGCACAGCCGCGCGCCAAGGCCAGTGAGGAAGTGAGCAACCTTCAGAAGGAGATGAGCAAGACCTTGCCCAAGGGCGCGGACGCGGTTTTCAGAAGCCACTTTGGCGACCGCGAGATCGGGGTGCTGCCGGAGAACGCCATCAACGGCCCTGGCATGAAAAACGGCCGGTCGTTTTTCAACAGTGGTGGCAAATTCGCGGGATTCGCCACCGTGACCAGCCCCCTGGGCACGCAAACTTCGCGCGAATTGCGGCTGTTGGGTGAAAAACAGGCCGTGCCGCCCCCGCCCGATGGCGTGGATCGCCGGCAGTTGGTGATGGACTGGCTGCGGCGACCGGACAACCCCTTCTTCGCCAAGGCCCTCGTCAACCGCGTTTGGGCCTATTATTTCCAGCGCGGCATCGTCGATCCGCCGGATGATCTGTCGCCGCTCAATCCTCCCTCCCACCCCGAGCTGCTTAAGGAACTGTGCGACGGCTTTATCAAGAACAATTACGATCTTAAATGGCTGCATCGGACCATCCTCAATAGCCGCGCCTACCAGTTAAGCAGCCGGACTAACGACTCCAATCGCCATGATCGTCGGAATTTCGCCTCGTTCTACCTGCGCCGCCTGCCGGCCGAAGTATTGCTCGATTGCTATCAGCAGGCCGCCGGCGTCTCCCCCCTCGCCAAGTCCCAACTCAGCAATAAAGCCGCTGCCCCCAAAGATCGGTCGGAGCCGGGCATGCCTCCGGGGCTGCGTTTGTTGGCGGGCGGCGCACTGTTTTATCGCAAGAACAGTGACGCCAGCTTTGTCCTGGACGCCTTTGGCCGGCCGGAGCGCGACGCCGAGGTTCAGTGCGATTGCGAACGGGAAAACGATGCGAACATCCTGCAAGCGCTGGTCTTTGCGAATCATCCCTGGGCCCGGCGGGCCGTAGAAAATCCCAACAATCGCCTCACGGATTTGCTCAAAAAAACAGCCTCCGAAACGGAACGGATCACGGAGCTTTTCCTGGCGACCGTCAGTCGTCCGCCGACGGCTGGGGAACTTCGGTTGAGCCAGGATTTTGTGCGTCAAGCCAACGCTCCCCGGCAAGCGTACGAGGGGTTGTTGTGGAGCTTGTTGAATTCGCATGAGTTTATCTTCAACCACTAACCGTGCCGCTGCTTTTTCCAGGAGTAAAGTCGATGAATCGCCGAACCTTTCTGACCTTAGGGGGAACCAGTCTGTTCGGGCTGACCTGGCTGGACTTGCTGCGGGCGCAGCAAGCTACGTCCAATCCTCCACCGCGAGCCCGGCAGATGATCTGTGTTTGGCTGGCAGGCGGCCCGAACCACCGCGACTCCTTTGACCCTAAACCGGACGCGCCCGCGGAATTTCGCGGCTCCTATCGAACCATCCGCACCAACGTCCCCGGCATCCAGGTCAGCGAGTTGTTGCCACGCCTGGCAGCCAACGCCGACAAATACACCATCATCCGCTCGGCCACGACGGGTGACGGCCGCGCTGACCACAACAAAGACAGCAACTACTGGCTGACCGCCAATCGTCGGCGAGTGCCTCAGACTCCCAAGTATCCGACCTACGGCAGCGTGATGGCGCGAATGCGTCCTGGTCCTTCCGGCGTACCCAACTTCGTCGTTTTGGGCAGTGGCTCGGACTACCTGGTCGATAGCTACCTCGGCTCGGCCTATGCTCCACTGGTCTTTTCGCAGCAGCAAGCCCAGGCGATGCGGTCCATGCTCTCGGTGCCGCAGGTGCGCTTGTCGCAATTCCAGCGCGAAGGCGATCTCGTCCGCGCTTTCAACGAGCAGCGCGCGGCTTTGGACCGGGTCGAGCCGATCCTGGAAGGCCGCGACCGTCTGCAACAGCAGGCCTTCGACATGCTCCGCTCCGCCCGGGTGGCCCAAGCCCTCGACCTGTCGCGGGAAAACTCTCGCAACCTGGAGCGCTACGGGGCCAGCAACACCAATCGCGGGCGCGGCGGCCGAGGATTTTGCGAGTCGGTCATCATCGCCCGGCGATTGATCGAAATCGGCGTGCCTTTCGTCCACGTGGAGTTCGGCGGCTGGGATGCTCACGACAACAACGACGCCGTGATGAGCGACAAATTCCCGTCGGTCGATATGGCTGTGGCCGCCCTGCTCGAGGACCTGCACCAATCGGGCTTACTGCGCACGACGATCGTGGCTCTGCTGGGCGAAATGGGCCGCACTCCCTGGCCGCAGGGCGGCGGAGGCCGAGGCAGCGACCACTGGCCGACGCAGTTCGTCGTCCTGGCCGGCGGCGGCTTCCGCGGCGGTGCCGTGGTCGGGGCCACGGACTACCGCGCCGCCGAGATCACCGATCGCCGCTACTCGGTCGAGAGCTTTGCTCGAACCGTCTACACCCAGCTGGGTATCAATCCTGATCATGAATTGATGACTACCGATGGACGGCCGCTCAAGATCGTCACCCAGGATGCTCCGTTGATTCGAGAGGCGCTGGCTTGAGCCGACCACGGCTTGAGGGCGGGTGATATCAGGGGTCATGCTTCATGGCACCGAGACTGGCCGGCTTGTTCACACTGGTGGTTGCTGGCGGCTGCTTTGGCTGCGCCGTTGCTCAGGCGTCAGACCAGATTGACCCGAAGTCGCTGGAATTCTTCGAGGCCAGGATTCGTCCTGTCCTGGTCAAGCATTGCTATGAATGCCATTCCAAGCGAGCGCCCCGAGTGCGCGCCGGGTTGCATCTGGACAGTCGCGCCGGCTTGCTGCGCGGAGGTGACAGCGGTCCCGTCGTGGTTCTTGGCCGTCCTGAGGAGAGCCTTCTCATCAAGGCCCTGAACCACCAGGGACCGAACATGCCCAAAGAAAAACTCCCGGACGAAGTGATCGCGGACTTCACCTCTTGGATCAAGATGGGTGCCCCCGACCCGCGAACCGAGGAGGCCAAACCGTCGGCCAGCCTGCCGGAGGCGAGAGCCGAAAACCTCTGGTCGCTGCGACCGATCGTGCGCCCGGTCGTGCCTTCGGTCCAAAACATTTCCTGGCCGAGAAGTGACATTGATCGCTTCATTCTGGCCCGGCTCGAAAAGGAGGGGCTGGCGCCAGCAGCAGACGCAGAACCGCACGTGCTTTTGCGACGTTTGCACTACGTCCTGACCGGTCTGCCGCCCACCGTTCAGGAACTAGAGGAGTTTCGGCAAAGTTGGCAAGGCAAGCCGCAAGTCGCGGTCGCTCGGAAGGTAGACGAGTTGTTGGCGTCGCCGCACTTCGGTGAACGGTGGGCGCGGCACTGGCTCGACCTGGCGCGCTATGCCGACGTCAGCGGCTCCACGGCACCAGTGGTATTCCCCGAGGCCTGGCGGTATCGGGAATACGTCATCGATGCCTTCAACCGCGACAAGCCGTTCGATCACTTCGTCCGCGAGCAGTTGGCTGGCGATTTATTACCGGCCGCAACGACGGAGGAGAAAGCGTCCAACCTGGTAGCCACTGGGTATTTGGCCTTGTTTCACCTGGTCGCCGCCGATCGCAATCCGGAAAAGCGCAAGCTCGACATCGTGGACGAGCAGTTGGAAGTGATCGGCCGTGGCTTCCTCGGCATCGCACTGG
>JANWVS010000244.1 GCA_025056835.1 Gemmataceae bacterium
GTCAAACACCGTGATGGCGTCCAGCGCTTGGCCTGACTTGGCGCTCCACAGGCGGAGGGCTTTGTCGGTGGAACACGAGGCGATCGTCGTGCCGTCAGGCTAACAGGCAAGCCGATTAATGTAGCCGGTGTGTCCCTGCAAGAGGTGGATCATTTTGCTGGTGGCGATGTCGAAGGTACGGATCTTACCCGACTGTCCCCCGGTGACCACCGATTTGCCGTCCGGCGTGAAGGCGAGGGTATAGACGTAGCCGTCGCTTTTCATCGGCGGGCTGCGTTCCTTGACGTCGACGCCGCCGAGTTCCCAATAGCGCGCGGTGGCATCGTAACTCCCGGACGCGAGTCCCTTTTCATCCGGTCCAAAGGCTAAGGTGTAAACGTGGCTTAGGTGTCCGGATTTGACGGTCTTGTCCTTCGGCTTCGGACCGGCGCCTAGCGGGCCGGGCCACTGGCGGATCGTCCAATCGTAACTGCTGCTGGCGATGGTGCTGCCGTCGGGAGAAAAAGCTACGCCGGTGGCCTGAGCGGCGTGGCCTTCGTAAACTGATTTTTCCGTCAAGGCCAGACTGCCGGCAGCGACTGTGTAGGTGCGAATGGTGTTGTCGGCGCAAGCCGCGGCGAGGGTCTTGCCCGTGGGCGAATAAGCCAGCGACTGCACGGCACCGCCCTTGCATTTCAGGGTCGTTTTGATTCGGAGGGATTTACCGTCGACGATGCCCCAGATGCGGATGGCCCCGTCGGCGCCACCGGACGCGAGGACTTTGTCGTCGAGGGGATGCCAGGCCAGGCAATGGACGACGCCGGCGTGGGCCTCGACCGCGGCCCGCTCTCTCATTTGGTTTTGAGAGTCGACAAACCAGAGGCGAATCCACTTATCCGCCCCGGCAGAGGCAATGGTCTTGCCGTCATTGGAAACGGCCACGGCTTGGATGCCGCCGGGATGGGTATTGGCACCGGTGGTTTCCCGAGGCGGCTCCTGAGTCAGGTCCCAGTAATACAGCCGTGAATCTCCGCCGCCCGTGACAAACCATTTCTTGTCCGGCGCCAGGGCCAGACCAAGTAGGGCCACTGATGAGACTTTGTAAGCACCGAGCGCCTTGGGCAGAGTCTTATCGTCTTGCATTTCCCACAAGCGCACGTAGCCATCGCCGCCGCCGACCGCCAGTAGCGTACTGTCTTTGGAGAACGTGGCCGAACTGAAGCCCCCGCCATGGCCCAACGTGTGCAACAGCCGCATGGTGGCGGCGTCCCAGATGCGCACGTAGCCGTTGGTGCTCGAACTGACGAGCCACTTGCCGTTTCTGCTCCACGCCAGGGCTGTGGCGGCACCCCCTTGGCGTCCGCGGTGCTCGCCCAATATGGCCACTGTCTCCTTGGGATGCCAAGCGAATTTTTCGATCTCGGCAATGGCGGCGGGGCTGAGCTTGTCCAGCGGCGAGGGCAGGTCGCGCAGCAGTGCGGCCGCGGCCACGGCGTGCCCCGTCCCCGGATAGCGGCGACGAAACTCGAGCAAGTCGTGCCGGAGCTTGGCCACGTCCATGCCCGCCGCGGCCCGTTCTGCCAAGGCCTTTAGCTCAACCTCGGCGGCTTCGCCTGCTTCCGTGCTTTGGTTCGCCAACAACGATATGGCGACAAAAAGCGCGAGACGACCGACGCGCGACATAACGCCACTCCCCGAGCGCATGGCGGTACGACTTCACTTGCACTACGATTGTAGCCGCCGGGAGGTGATTCGCAAGGAGACCGGCAGGAAATCCTGCCGTGCGACGTGTGGCCGCGGCGTTTGGCACCGCGGCCCGGGTTTTGCGACACACAGCAGTGCGACCCGACGGCAGTGAAGCCGCTGTCGCAGGACAAACCCATCACTTGTTGGTTTGGATGATGCGGCCTTCGTTGCCGGCCTGGTCGAAGAGCATCACCGCCCCGCCGACACCGCGCTTGGCCGTCAGCCGCGCTGCCATGGGCGGAGTTGCCGTGGGTCGGCCCTGTTCGCTGAAGACGGCGATGCTGCCTCCTCCGCGTGTCAAGGCCGTGGACGCCACGAGATACGGCGTCGGTTCAATCCGACCTTGGGCGTCGCGCGGATAGCGATAGAGCCACGTCTCCACGACATTCAAGTAGCTATCGGCTGGATCGTAGGCATCTTTGTAAAGCTTACCGGTCGTACGAAACATAGCCGCAGGGCGGCCGTTCCGGTAAAGGGTCAGCAAGGCATCTTGGGACCCATCGCCGGTGCGTTCGAAGAATTCGTTGACCTCCAACAATTTCGCACCACCGGTGCCGGTAACAACGAACGGTGCCGTGAAGGTAGCACCGGTCCCAAAACCGATCCCCTGCTGCGCTTGACTGGGCACGACCCAGATACCGGCTAGAGCCACGAGCATCACCACCAGGGCTACCGAGCGCCAGGTACGCAGTTTGCGCTCCAGCGCGAGAGTGCGCCGTTCCAAGGCGTCGATGCGTTGCAGCAATCCTTCCATTTTGATCCTCCTTGTAGTCGCCGGCAACCAGCAGCGGCGTGATGGCGCCGCCCTTCGCCTCTGGTCGCTTGCCGGCTGGTTGGGGGCTTTATCCTGACGCATTCGACGATTCGGGTCAAGGCAGAAACGACACTCCGCTCGACGGACGGATCCAGGGCCGTTCGCTCGAGGCTCAAGTCGATATTTTTCCAACGAGCCGGCTTGGTATACGCCCGACGCAAAAAGACTTTTGGCACAATCGAACAACCCTGCGGCGTATCGACGAGTCGGTTGCGTGCCTGCCCAAATAAGCCGCAAAGTTGTAAGACTACGTGGTGAGCCATGCCGTGGCGCCGGTGAGGGAGCGGCAGAATCGACACGCTGGGTGCATCCTATGGCCGATGACTTACAAGCAGCCCTAACTCGAGCAGCTGCGTTGGTGGGTGCGGCCCGTCGGCTTGCGGTGCTCACCGGGGCGGGAATTTCGGCCGAGAGCGGCATCGCTACTTTTCGCGGGGCCGGCGGCCTGTGGGAGGGGTATCGGGTGGAAGACGTGGCCACGCCGCGGGCCTTTCAGCGCGATCCCGCCTTGGTGTGGCGCTTTTACAACCTACGCCGCGCCAACTTAGCGTCGGTAGCTCCGAACCCCGGACACCATGCTTTGGCCATGCTGGAACGGCGTTTCCCGCCGGGCAATTTCACGCTCATCACGCAAAACGTCGACGGTTTGCACCAAGCGGCCGGTTCCCGCAATGTGCTCGAGATTCACGGAGCGATCCGTCGTGTCCGCTGCACCGGTTGTGGTTTGAATGAAGACCGTGGCACCGCCCCCTTGCCGGACCTGCCCAAGTGCGAGCGCTGCGGCGCGTTGCTTCGTCCGGATGTAGTTTGGTTTGAGGAGATGCTGCCGGCCGATGTTTGGCGGCGGGCTGACGAAGCGGTAAGGGCGAGCAACTGCTTGCTCGTGGTGGGAACCAGTGCGGTCGTTTATCCGGCTGCGGGATTGATCGATGTGGCCCGCGCCGGCGGCAGCGACATTATCGAAGTGAACCTGGAAACCACCCCAGCCTCATGTCACGCCGACGTCATTTTACGCGGACCATCCGGTCAACTGCTGCCGCGGCTGCTGGACCTGCTGCCGAGCTGAGCCAGAATTACACTGACAAGGGGGTGTCATGGCAGTCTTGTTGGACGGCAAGAGATTGGCGGCAACCATGCTGACGGAGATTGCCGCTGAGGCGGAAGCCCTGCGCCGCGCCACGGGTGTTACGCCCGGCCTGGCCGCCGTGCTGGTGGGCGACAATCCCGCGAGCCACGGCTATGTCCGCAACAAACGCAAAGCCTGCGCCAAGGCTGGCCTGGCAAGTTGGCTGCACGAACTTCCCAACGACACGACGCAGGCCGACTTGCTGGCGCTGATCGCCAAGCTCAACGCCGATCCGCTCGTACACGGGATTTTAGTGCAACTGCCGTTGCCGCGGCACATTGACGAAGCAACCATCATCCGGGCGGTGACTCCGCTCAAAGACGTCGATGGCTTCGGTCCCGAAAACCTGGGCTTGCTCGCCGCCGGCGCCCCGCGCCACATCGCCTGCACGCCGTTGGGTGTTCAACAACTGCTCCTGCGAAACGACATCGCAATCGAAGGCCGACACGTCGTGATCGTCGGCCGCAGCAACATCGTCGGCAAGCCGTTGGCCTTGCTGTTGCTGCAAAAGGCTGCCGGCGCCAACGCCACGGTCACCGTCTGTCACAGTCGCAGTCGCGACTTGGCTGGCCTGACCCGCCGAGCCGATATCTTGGTCATGGCAATCGGTCAGCCCAAGTTTTTGACAGCCGACATGGTGCGCCCTGGAGCGGTCGTGATTGACGTAGGCACCAATCGCACAGCCGACGGCCAGTGGGTTGGCGACGTCGATTTTGCCGCGGTCGAGCCGGTGGCCGCAGCGATCTCGCCCGTGCCGGGCGGCGTCGGTCCGATGACAATTACCATGTTGCTGCACAACACGGTGCAAGCGGCGCGGTGGCAGCTCGAAGCGGAACGC
>JANWVS010000245.1 GCA_025056835.1 Gemmataceae bacterium
CAGCAGGACATCGGCATAAGCGGCGGTGTCGGTCGCAAATTGCTCGTGGACGACCGTAAACAAATCGGTGCGGCGCAGGCCGGCGCGCACACGCCCCTGATCGGGATTCACCGCGGCCGGATTGGCGTTGTACACAAACAGAGCGCGCACCGGCGGCCCCGGCAATTGGCCGAGCAGCGCCTCGGCAAGTTGCACCATGTTGATCGTCCGGGTGCCGGGAGGGACAAGGTCGGGACGCTCCAAGGCCGCGGTGTCAAACGGGTACAGCTTGCTGGTGCTCAGCAAGGCGCCCCCGCCGGGATAGCGCCAGGCGCCGATGACGGCCGGCAGACAGGTAATGGCCCGCACCGCCATACCGCCACCGCCATGCCGCTGTAAACCATAGTTCAGACGGATGCAGGCCGGACGAACGGTGCCATAAGCACGCGAAAGTTTTTCGATGTCGGCCGCGGCCAGGCCCGTGATGCGGCTCACCTTGTCCAGTGAATAATCGCGGAGGACGCGCTCGCGGAGCAAATCAGCGCCGACACAATAGCGGCGAAGATAATCGTCGTCGATCAGGCCGTCGCGCCACAGAACGTGCATCATACCCAAGGCCAAGGCGGCGTCCGTCCCTGGCCGAATGGGCAGCCACCAATCGCTTTTTTCCGCGGTCTTGCTGCGGTGGGGGTCGATGGTCACGATCGTCGCCCCCTGCTTGCGGGCCTGGTGCATCAAGGCCCACAGGTGCATGTTGGTGACACTGGTGTTCGAGCCCCAATTGAGGATATACCGGGCGTGAACGATCGCCTCTGGGTCCAGTGCCGCGCGGGTGCCCAGCGTAATGTCGCAGCCTGCGGCACCGGCCGTGGCGCAGATCGTGCGATCCAGCAACGAAGCACCGAGGCGGTGAAAGAAACGGCGGTCGAGGCTGCTGCCATGCAGCTTGCCCATCGTGCCGGCGTAGCTGTAGGGCAGGATGGCTTGTGGACCATCTGCCGAGGCAGCAATCTCCTTCAGCTTCGCGGTGATTAGGTCTAAGGCCTCGTCCCAGGTCGTCCGTCGAAACTTTCCTTCCCCCTTGGCGCCGACGCGAATTTGCGGGTAAAGCAAACGATCTGGATGGTAGACGCGCTCGAGATACCGCGACACCTTCTGGCACAAGAAACCCCGAGTGAATGGATGGTCGGGGTCGCCGCGCAGCCGCACCGCCTTGCCGTTCTCCACCGTGACCAACATCGAGCAGGTGTCGGGGCAATCGTGGGGGCAAACGGCGCGGATGGTGCGTGCTACCGCCATCAACGAAGACTCCGTGGTTTCCACCTTTCATGATAGCCGTGCGACCAGGCCGCGGCTGTACGACCTTCGCCGCTCAGTCGCCGCCGGCCTGCCTTTTCTCCCGCTCCGGCGGAAAACGGCGGTCCAGGATCCGGTCGCCCAGACGACGATCGAGCAATTGGTCGATCAACAACAAGGGCCGAGCAAACCATGGCAACAGTGCCTCGCGTTTGCGCTTGGCGATCACCTTGATGATGCAATCGACACACATGTCCACCGGCCAGATGCGGAACGCTTCAGGGGGTCGTTCCGGCGCCGGCCGGCCGTCCGGCCCCAGCGCGTTGCGGCGGAGCGGTGTATCGACAAAGGCCGGCGCCACCACGCCGACGTGGACCCCGTCGTGCTTCAATTCAATGTGGAGCGCTTCGTACAATCCCTGGACGGCAAATTTGCTGGCACCGTACAGGGCGTAGGCCGGCGTCGCCCGCTTGCCCACCAGGCTGGTGACGGCGACCAACGAGCCGCGCGACCGCTTGACGTGCGGCAAGGCGAATTGCGTCATGTACAGCGTGCCGAAGAAGTTGACGCGCATGACCCGTTCCATGGCGGCCAAGTCAGTGCCGTCAAAGTACCCGCGCAGCGATAAGCCAGCGCACGAAACGACGATGTCGAGACGGCCGAAGTGGGCGATCGCGGTTTCCACGGCGGCGCGGCACTGGTCAGCCTCCGTCACGTCAGTCGGCACGACGCGGGCATGACCGCCGACTTCCTCGCACCGGCCGCGAACTTCCTCGAGCCTCTCGCGGTTGCGCGCCGCCAAGACAACACGGCACCCCAGGCGCGCCAAGCGTACCGCTGTTGCCGCCCCAATGCCCGACGACGCCCCAGTCACGAGAGCGGCCCTGCCCTGAAAGTTTGTCATGATGCGATTGTAGGAGCGATCAGGCTGTTCCGTCCCGCTGTCGCACTTTAGAATGGATGCCATGGCCACCGAACCATCGTCGTCGCTCGAGCTGTGTGCCAAGATCGCCCGGCTGGTGGAGGAGCGCGGCTGGAACATCGAAGAATTCGCCCGCCAGGCCAAACTGCACCGTTTGACGGTCCGGCACATCATGCTCGGATCGGGACGCCGCCTCCACAATTCCACCATCGCCGCGTGCGCTCGCGCTTTGGGGCTGAGCGTCGCGGAGTTGCGCACCGAGCCGTTGCCGCACTTGTTGACCAGAATGCGCCCCGCCGGCGAAACCGCCGACCTGACCCGCCGCCTCTACGAGGAAGCGATGCAGCCGGAGCTGAAGGCGTGGATGCAGCGCAATCCCGAGCGCGCGGCCCAGCTGACCGCTGAGGAGATCGACGAGTTGCTGTCTCTCCAAGGGACCGGCGGACCGCTTACCGCTTTCGGAGTAGCGCACTACGTCGAACTGCTGGAACGGCGTCGTAAGTTGATCGAGCAAGTGATCGTCGTCGCAGGAACCGAGTATCTCGATCTTCTCGAACGGTTCGTGGCCGTGTTGTACGACAAGGTGCAGCCGTATCGCAGTCGCGGGTTGACGGGCGCCGGCGACGCCGGCACTGTGGCACCGCCAACGCCCGGCGAGCCAACCGGCAAAGCCACGGGAAACGGGCGCGATGTCTGAACCTTTGGTCTTTCTCAACGGCCGCTTTGTGCCTGCCTCGCAAGCGCATGTTGCGATCTACGATGCGGGCGTCGTGTTTGGGGCCACCGTGACCGAAATGACGCGAACGTTTCGACAGCGCCTGTGGCGTCTGGCAGATCACCTCGACCGCTTGTATCGCTCGCTGAAATACCTGCGCTTGGACCTCGGCCTGACTCGGGACCAACTAACGGAGTTTTCTGAGGAATTGGTGGCCCACAACGCTCGGCTCTGCGACCGCGACGACGAATTGGGGTTGGTCCATTTCGTCACTGCCGGGGAATACGACACCTACGCCGCGGGTCTGGGCCAATCGGCGCGAGCCACGCCAACGGTCTGCGCCCATACTTTTCCGCTGCCGTTCGAGCGCTGGGCCGCGAGCATGCGCGACGGCGCACACGTCGTCACCCCTTCAATCCGCCATGTGCCGCCGCAGTGCTACGATCCCAAGGTCAAGTACCGCAGCCGCCTGCACTACTATCTCGCCGAGCAGGAAGCCCGCCTGGTGGATCCCGAGGCGCTGGCCCTTTTGCTCGACCTGCACGGCAACGTCACGGAGACGAACGCCGCGAATTTCCTGATCGCCCGGCGCGGCACGATCTTTTCCCCGACGACGGTCAACACACTCCCCGGCATCAGTCGCGCGATGGTCAAGGAACTCGCTGCTGACCTGGAAATTCCCTTCGTCGAACGCGACCTCCAGGTCTACGACGTGGTCAATGCCGATGAGGCCCTGCTCTGCTCGACGTCGTTTTGTCTGATGCCCGTGACTAGAATCAACGGCATCGCGATTGGCAATGGTCGGCCCGGTCCGATCGTCCGGCGGCTGCTGGCGGCCTGGAGCGCAGCGGTAGGCGTCGATATTGCTGCGCAAATCGAAGCCGGTGCCCAACGGCGGACCCGGTCAACCGCGTAAAGCCACGGCGCGCCGGGCCGCCCGTGCTTTTTTCCACGAAACAGATGGCACACCTTTTGCTTGTTACATTTCTACTGCGGCAGCGGGAGAAACGCCCACGCCGTGAATTACTTGGCAATCCCTGGATGGCTACCGCCGAACCGGCCCAGCAGGCCCAACAACGCGGAGAGATGCCATGAACACTGCCGACGCGATGATCCAAACCGATGTCGTCATCCCCGCCGGGCGCTGCCAGTTGTACGGCACCTTCGCGGTGCCGACCCACTCGATCGGCGTCGTCGCCTTTGCCCATGGCAGCGGCAGTGGACGATTGAGTCCACGCAACCAATTTGTCGCGCGGGTGTTGCAGCAGGCGGGCGTGGCGACGCTCCTCATGGACTTGCTGGAGGAAACGGAAGCGGGCGACCGCCGCAAGGTTTTCGACATCCTGCTGCTGGCGGAACGGCTACATCATGCGGCGAGCTGGCTGCGGCGCCAGCCGGCGACGCGCTCCCTGCCGATGGGCTATTTCGGTGCTAGCACGGGCGCCGGCGCGGCGCTCGTCGCGGCGGCGCGGCATCCCGAAATGGTAGCGGCCATTGTGTCGCGCGGGGGTCGGCCCGACTTGGCCCAAAGTGCCTTGAACCAAGTTGTCGCGCCGACGCTGCTGATTGTCGGCAGCAATGACCA
>JANWVS010000246.1 GCA_025056835.1 Gemmataceae bacterium
AGGCGAACCGGTCAAGCCGAAATTCTTGCACGGCCCGCTGCTCGAGGAACCACCGCTGCCGAAAGATTTCAAAGAGCCTGAGCTCAAAGGCAGTAAGAGCCTACCGAAGCCTTATTTTTCGCGAAAGGAGAAATTCGTCGCCTGGTTGACGGCGCCGGACAACCCTTACCTGGCGAAGACTGTCGCCAATCGAGTTTGGGGCCAATTCATGGGGCGCGGACAAGTCCACCCTGTCGACGACCTGAGCGATCGAAATCCGCCGACACACCCGGAATTGTTCGCCGCCATGACCAAGGCGCTGATCAACCATAATTTCGATCTGAAATGGTATATTCGGGAAATCGTCAATAGTGAGGCGTACCAGCTCGCCAGCGCCGGCCAAGAAACGGACCCGATGCCGCTGCATTATCACCGCGCCCGTGTGCGGCCTCTGAGTGCCGAGGAGATGCTCGAGTGCTTGCGCGAGGCGACGGGAACCAATGCCGCCGACCGGTTGGCTGGAAAACCGCTCGCCGACGGAGCGACAAAAGAATACATCGCCATGTTTTTCGGCACCCCGACCAACGGCCGCGGCGACTTCCAGGCAAGTCTGCACGCTCACTTGTTCATGAACAACAGCGGCAACGTTCGCCAGCTGCTTTATCCTCGCAAGGGCAACCTCGTCGATGACCTACTCAAATCGAAAGAACCTTGGCCCCAGCGCGTTGACCGAATGTACCTTACCGTCATGACTCGGTTGCCGCGACCGGAGGAACGCGACCGTTTCGTCTCGTTCTTGACGTCCGATATGCGTGCCGATCAACTCGTGCCCGACGCGATTTGGGCACTGTTGAACTCGGCAGAGTTTCGTTTCAATCACTAACCCGGATACGGGGAACCATGCCGGCAAGGCCCGAACCAAGCCGAGCCGAGCGGAGGACTGTCGCATGTTCATGTCGCACATCACTCGCCGGGCGATGTTGAAGCGGACCCTGGTCGGTGCCGGGGGAGCGGTGGTTGCCAACTTCGGCGCGTTATTCGGTTCGCAGACCGTGGCCGACGAGGTGCGCCGCAGTGGCAAGCGTTGCATCCTGTTGTGGGCCAACGGCGGCGCCAGTCAAATCGATACCTTCGATATGAAACCGGGTCAACCGACCGGTGGACCTTTTCGACCGATACAGACCAACGTCCCCGGGCTGCAAATTTGCGAATACTTGCCTCGCCTGGCCCGTCTCGCCGACAAACTGGCCATCATCCGCAGCATGCAGACGTCCGAACCCGACCACCCCGGCGGTATCTATTTGATGCACACCGGCTATCGGCCGACGGTGAATCTGTCCCATCCGGAGCTGGGAGCGATGGTCGCGAAATACTGCGGTAATCCGGACTCGGATCTGCCCAACTTCATTCGCATGGGTTCCACCGGCAACGCGGGCAGCGGCTTTCTCGGCCCCCAATATCAGCCGTTTAGCCTGGATCGCGAGGGACGGCTCGGTTACTTCACGTCCTCCGGCCTGCCGGCCGAACAGGAACGGCGCCGGGCAGAGTTGCTCCGCTTTGTTGAGGAAGGTTTTGCCAGGGACAATCGAGCCGAGCCTTACGAAGCGCACCGCCGGGCGCAGGAAAGCGTTTGGCGCTTGCAGGCTCGCCGTTCGGTTTTCGACATCAGTCAGGAATGGTCTCGGGCCAAGGAGCGTTACGGCGACACCAGCTACGGTCGCAGTTGTTTCATGGCCTTGCGGCTGATCGAGGCCGGCGTGGCGTTCGTGGAATGCGGTCAGGAAAACTACGACAGCCATAACGACAATTTCGTCTGCCACAAGGCCAACCTCAACATCCTCGACCCAGCCTGGTCGGCGTTGCTGACCGACTTGCACGACCGCGGCTTGCTGGCCAACACGCTGGTCATCTGGATGGGTGAAGTCGGCCGTACTCCGCAAATCAATAATCGCGCCGGTCGCGACCATTTTGTGCGCGGCTGGTCGATTGTCTTGGCCGGCGGCGGCGTTCGCGGCGGGGTGGTTTATGGCGCCACGGAGCGCAACGGCAACGGTGTCCGCGAAAATCCTGTTACCGAGAGCGACTTCTTCGCCACGGTTTACACCGCTCTCGGAATCAACCCGCGCGTCCGCCACATGGTCGGCACTCGACCCATTTGGGCCACGCCGGAAGGCTCGCGGGTCATTCGCGAGATCTTGGCGTGAAAGCCGAGCCAGTTGCTAGGGAACATCATGAGCCTGTTTCTTCAAGCGTTTGCGACGCTCGCCGCCATGGTTGCCACAGGCGGCGGAGCGCCGACGCTCTCTTGGGATAAATGCACTCCGGCTTGGTCGCTGCCCTGGGAAGACGACTGGGTCACGGCCGTCGCGTTCGTGGGCAACAGTCGTCTGGTTGCCGGCAACGAAAAAGGCGACCTGCTCGTGTGGGAGTTGCCTGACAGTCCCGGAGGCCCGACGCCGCGGCCTGTGCGCCGGCTTGTCGGACATGACAACGGCATCACGCGGCTGGTGGCCGCCCCCGATGGCCGCTGGTTGCTTTCCGCCAGCAAGGACCGAACCATCGCCACCTGGGACTTGCAGGCGCAGCCCACGGAAAAGGGGACCGTGGTTGTCGATGCCAAGAAGCGGGAAGCCGCGGCGAAGAAGGCCGGGAAAAAGGCCGCGCCACCCGAACCCGGCGTCGAAGTGCTCGTGCAAAAACCGACGCGCGTCTTTACGGCACACAAGGAATGGATCCTCGGCTTGGCGCTCAGCAAGGACGGCAAAACGGTGCTCAGCGGCGATGATTCGGGCCTGGCGCTGCGCTGGGACTTCGCCACTGGTAAGGTCGAGCAACAATGGAAGGTCAAAGGGTGGGTTTTTGCCCTCGCCCTGTCGCCGGTGTCGAACCAGGCCTTGATCTCGGAACGAATCCCCCTGGTGTTCGACACCGATCGCTACGCCGCCGTTAAGTTGTGGGACAGCGCCGCCGGCAAAATGGAACGCGACTTGACGCCGATCTTCAAAGGCGAGTTTTTCGAAACCGCCGCTTATTCTCCCGACGGCAAAATCCTGGCGCTCGGTCGTGCAGGTGAGACGGAAAAAGCCAAGATCGTGTTGCTCGACCCAGCCAGCGGCAAAAAGCTTCACGAACTGCCGGGACATATCGGCGGGGTCAACGACATGGTCTTTGCGGCCGACGGCAAGCATTTGCTCACTTGCGGCCGCGACACGGTGGTGCGCGTCTGGAATGTCGTCGACGGTAAACAAGTCGCGGAGCTGGGCAAATCGCGCGGCGGGCAATTCAAGGACGTGCTCCACGCCGTCGCCCTGTCGCCCGATCAGCGCTGGGTTGCCGCGGCGGACATGGCCGGCATCGTACAAGTTTGGCGCAGTCCGGCGCCATGATCGGACAACCGCTGTAGTTGCCGTTGCCTTACCGTCAGCGCTGGCCATTCATACAAAAGCTCTGCGAGCAACCGCGTGGAGACTGCACCTTGTCATACGTCCTCAACACGCCGGCCGACCAGCGGGCGATGCTGCAAACCATTGGCGCTGCTTCCCTCGGCGAACTTTTTCAAGCGATTCCTGCGAAATTCCGGCTCAACCGGCCCCTGCAAGTCCCGCCGGCGCTGACGGAACTGGAACTTGAACGCCACGCGAGCGAACTGGCCGGCCGCAACCTTTCGGCCGATCGTGCCGTCTGTTTCCTCGGCGGCGGCAGCTACGATCACTTCATCCCTGCCGTCGTCGATGCGATTTCTTCGCGGAGCGAGTTCTATACGGCTTACACGCCATATCAAGCCGAGGCGAGCCAAGGCAGCTTGCAGGCGTTTTTCGAGTATCAGACGCTCATTTGTCAGTTAACCGGTCTCGACGTCGCCAATGCCAGCTTGTACGAAGGCGGCAGCGCCGTGGCCGAGAGCGTCATCATGGCCATGAGCATCCAGCCCAAACGAACGAAGGTACTCATCGCCGACAGCGTTCATCCACAATATCGCCAAACTCTTGCGACCTACGCCGCCAATCTGCCGCTGAGTATCGTGTCGCTGCCGACGCCGCATGGCTTTCTCGACCCAGATGACCTCGCGAAAGCGGTTGACGACACGACGCTGTGCGTCATCGTGCAGCACCCGAATTTTTACGGCTGCATGGAAGAGCCAAGGGCCGTGGGCCGACTCTGCCGGGCGCGCGGCGCGTTATTTATCGTCGGCTTCGATCCCATCAGCCTCGGCCTGCTCCAACGTCCTGGCGATTACGGCGCGGACATCGCCGTGGCGGAAGGGCAGTGCTTGGGCAACCCCATGGCGTATGGCGGTCCCTATCTTGGCATCATGGCGTGCCGTGAAGAATACGTGCGAAAGATTCCCGGCCGCATCGTTGGTCAGACGATCGACCGCAACGGCCGACGCTGCTGGGTCCGGCTGCTGCTCCAGGCCATCCGCATCGGCGGCGAGGCCGCGCACCTCGCCGGCACCGCCCAGGACATCACCGAGGAGAAGCTGCGCGAGGAGGATCTGCGGATCCGCAGCGACACC
>JANWVS010000247.1 GCA_025056835.1 Gemmataceae bacterium
TCCAGCCACACGACCTCGCCGCCGACCGCACGGCCTTGGCTGCCCTGGCGAGGTACTGTCAGCGCTTCAGTCCGTGGGTCGCCGTCGAACAAGCCGACGCCCCGGACTGTCTCCTTCTCGACATCACCGGCTGTGCGCACCTGTTTGGCGGCGAAGCGGCTATGGCCGACATGCTCGCAGCCGATTTCGCGAGTCGCGGCTACACCGTTCGCATCGCCGTTGCCGACACTCTCGGCGCCGCTTGGGCCTTGGCCCGGAGTCAGGAGCCATGGGGCAGGAAACGGGGGGCAAAAGGTGAATGTCTCGATGGGCAACACTCAGCATTTTTACCCTTCATCGTTGCTTCCGGCGCCCAGGCCGAAGCTCTGCGGCCGTTGCCCGTGACAGCCCTACGCCTTGCCGAAGCGACACTGCACTCGCTGCGCGAATTCGACCTGACGCAAATCGGCCAACTTCTCGACTTGCCGCGGGCCGACGTGGTGTCGCACTTCGGCCAAGAAACCTTGTTGCGGCTTGACCAAGCCTTGGGCAACGTGCCTGAACTGCCGACCTTCGAGGAGTACGTCGAGCCGCTCGAAGCTTCATGGCAATTCGAATGGCCCGTTGCCGACCGCCGCTTGCTCCAACCGGCCATGGAACATTTGCTCAAGGAGATGATCGACAAGCTGCGGCCGCGGAACCTGGGGGTCCAGCGCCTACGCTGCACGCTAACCATGACAGCTGGCCCGGCCATGACCGTTGACGTTGGCTTATTGCGGGCGAGTGCGTCGCTGCCGCACCTGATGGAACTATTGAGTTTGCACTGGGAACGAGTTTTCTCGCTCGCCGGAGGACAGGGGAACCAAGCCGCCGCGACGGGGGCGGAAGTCCTCGGCCTAAGCATGGCCGTCGCCGCCGCCCCGTTGGAGTTTCATCAGGGCCAGCTGTGGGACAGCTTTCCGTTCCCCGCTGAGGGGGCGATGGTCGGTTCGGAACCTTCCCCCGCACAGCGGCGACAGGACTTCCTGACGTTGATCGAACGTCTCAGCAGTCGGCTTGGCGAGGCCGCCGTGGTTCGGCCGCGATTATGGCCCGATTGGCAGCCGGAACTCGCCTGGCGAGCACACCCCTGGTTGAGCGACGCCCAACCTTCAGCGCGCACCCAGCCGACGCCAGAGAACATTCCCGTCGTGGTTCCGCGCCCTCTTGTTCTCAGTCCTCGGCCCGTCGCTGTGGCGGTGTGGTCGCTGGTGCCCGAGGGCCCGCCGCTTCATTTTCGGTGGCAAGGCCGGGGCCACGATGTCGCCCGCTGCTGGGGGCCGGAACGCATCGAGACCGGCTGGTGGCGCGATCGAGACGTGCGCCGCGATTACTACCGAGTGGAAACGACCGACGGCCAACGTCATTGGTTGTTCCACGACCGGGCCGCCGGGGCTTGGCACTGGCAGGGCTGCTTCGCCTGAAGGATTTCACCGCCTTTTCACCGACGAACTTGCTCGCCGGGATTCGTTCACGCCAGCCATGCCCGAACTGCCGCCTCCCCAGCGCCTGCCGTCGCCTGTCCCACCGCTATCCGCCGCCAAGCGGACGAAAACCATCCGCTATGCGGAGCTGCACTGCCGCACTAACTTCTCTTTTCTCGAAGGCGCTTCGCACCCCGATGAGCTAGTGGCCCGGGCCGCCGAGCTGGGTTACGCGGCCCTGGCCATCACGGACCGGCACAGCCTGGCGGGCATCGTTCGCGCCCACGTCGCCGCCAAGAACGCCGGCTTAAAGCTCCTTGTCGGCGCCGAGATTCAACCCCTTGATGCGCCGCCCGTGCTTCTGTGGGCGACCGATCGCGCCGCCTACGGCCGCCTGGCTCGGTTGCTGACCCATGGCTGTCGCTCCGCGCCCAAGGGCGAGTGTCGGCTCACGCTGGACGACATCGCGACGCACGCCCAAGGACTGCTGGCCGGTGTGATGTTGCGGAACACGGCGGCGGTCCCAATCTGCCGGGGCGGACAAGATCGCAATCCTCTTGGACGGTACCGCGACATTTTCGCCGACCGCGGCTATGCCGTCGCCGAGTTGACACGCGGTCCCAACGATCGCCGACGGTTGCAACAGATGGTGCGGGCTGCTCGCCAAGCCCGGCTGCCGCTCGTGGCCGCCAACGACGTGCATTACCACGTGCCCGAGCGTCGCTTCCTGCACGACGTGCTCGCCGCCATTCGCCATGGTTGCGCCGTCGCCGAACTCGGTGAGCGTCTCTTTGCCAACGGCGAACGGCATCTGCAAGCGCCCGCGGCCATGGCCGAGCTATTTGCCGATTGTCCCGCGGCCGTGGCCCGCACCGTCGAAGTCGCCCAGCGCTGTACTTTTTCGCTCGACGAGCTGCGCTACGAATATCCGGAAGAACTTTGCCCGGCCGGCGAAACGCCGCTCAGTTATCTGACGCGCCTGACCTGGGAAGGCGCTCGCCGGCAGTACCCCGCCGGCGTGCCCGACAAGGTGCGTCGCCTGATCGCCCATGAACTCGCGCTCATCGCCGAGCTGCGTTACGAAGCCTATTTCCTTACTGTCTGGGACCTCGTGCAATTCGCCCGCAGCCGCGGCATCCTCTGTCAGGGGCGCGGCTCGGCGGCCAACTCCGCCGTCTGTTTCTGTCTCGGCATCACCTCGGTTGATCCCGAGCGCATCGACGTCCTTTTCGAGCGTTTCGTCAGCAAGGAACGCAACGAGGCCCCCGATATCGACGTCGATTTCGAACACGAACGTCGCGAGGAAGTGATCCAGTACGTTTACCAAAAGTATGGCCGCGACCGTGCCGGCATGACCGCCGAGGTGATCACTTACCAGGTTCGTTCGGCGGTGCGCGACGTGGGCAAGGCGCTGGGCCTGTCGCTCGACCGGATCGACACGCTGGCCAAAGCCATGGACCATCATCATGATGCCGACCAGCTTGCCGTGCGCCTCGCCGAAGCCGGCTTTCCGCCCCAGACGCGCCTGGCCCGCCAGCTCAGGGAACTGGTCGGCCAGATCGTCGATTTCCCTCGGCATCTGTCGCAACACGTCGGCGGGTTGGTCATCACCCGCGGCCCCTTGTGCGAGCTGGTCCCCATCGAAAATGCCGCCATGCCCGGCCGCACGGTCGTCCAATGGGACAAAAACGATCTCGATGCTCTTGGAATCCTCAAGGTCGACTGTCTGGCACTGGGGATGTTGACGGCGATCCGGAAGTGTTTTGCTCTGATTGCCGCGCTCCCCGCGCCCCACACCACTTCCCCCTCGCCGCTCACCCTGTCCACGATTCCCCCGGAGGACCCCGCCGTTTACGACATGATCTGCCGGGCCGACACGATGGGCGTTTTTCAGATCGAAAGTCGGGCGCAGATGAGCATGTTGCCACGACTCCGGCCGCGCTGCTTCTATGATCTCGTCATTGAAGTGGCCATCGTCCGGCCCGGACCGATCCAGGGCGACATGGTCCATCCTTATCTGCGGCGGCGCCTGGGCCTGGAGCCGGTGACCTTTCCCGACGAACGCATCCGCGCTGTGCTGGAAAAAACGTTGGGCGTGCCGCTCTTTCAGGAACAAGCGATGCGGTTGGCGGTGGTGGCCGCCGGCTTCACCCCCGGCGAAGCCGATCAACTGCGCCGGGCTATGGGAGCCTGGCGGCGCCGCGGCGTCATGGAACAGTTTCGCCAGAAGCTCATCGACGGCATGAAGGCCAACGGTTACGACGCCGACTTCGCCGATCGTGTTTTCCGGCAAATCCAGGGGTTTGGCGAATATGGCTTTCCTGAATCGCACGCCGCGTCGTTCGCCCATCTCGTTTACGTTTCGGCGTGGCTGAAGTGTCACTACCCGGCCGCGTTCTGCGCTGCGCTGCTCAATAGTCAGCCGATGGGCTTCTACGCGCCGGCTCAGTTGATCGCCGACGCCGCCAAGCACGGCGTCGAAGTGCGACCGATTGATGTGAACGCCAGCTCCTGGGACTGCACGCTGGAGGCAAAGGCGGGGAATCATTCCCCGGCGCTGCGCCTCGGTCTGCGCCTGGTGCGCGGTCTGTCGCCGGTGCATGCCACGATCATCGACCAAGCGCGGCGCGACGGTCCGTTTGCTTCCTTCGACGACTTCCTCCACCGCACCAGCTTGCGGGGCGCGGCTGTGAAGGCCCTGGCTCGCGCGGATGCGTTTCGCTCGTTGAAGTTGACGCGCCGCGCGGCCCTGTGGCAAGCGCTGCCGCGGGACGAACCGTTGCCGTTGTTTGACTTGCTCGAAGGGTATGCTCCGCCGGCTGCCTTGCCGCCGATGAGTCCGCTCCAGGAGGTGCTGGCCGATTACCGCTTCGCGGGGGTGACACTGCGTCAGCATCCGCTGAGCTTTTTGCGCCCTCGTCTCAAGGCCCTTGGGGTGACGCCCGCCGCCGCCCTCGCCGCGCTGCCCGCCAACCGGCGGCTCAAGGTGGCTGGCATCGTGCTGCTGCGCCAGCGGCCGAGTACCGCCAAGGGGATCACG
>JANWVS010000248.1 GCA_025056835.1 Gemmataceae bacterium
TGGGTTCCGCGCCAACCCCTCCCCCAGGAGTCGAGGTCAGCGGTAAAATCCACGGCGCGGATGGCGCGCCGCTGACTTGCGGCATTCTTGTCCTGCGGCCCAACGACGGCGTCTACGGCGCTACCGGGGAGATTCAGGCGGATGGCTCGTTCACCTTGGTGGACGCCAAGGGCAATAAATCGGTCGTGCCAGGGTCGTACCAAGTGTACGTCGTTGCTGCCAATCCCAGCCAGGAGAAGCAGCTCAAATCGGTGCCCGCCCGGTATCGCAACTCCGAAGCCGGCGACTCCGATGTCGAAGTAAAGATCCAGGAGCCGACCACGTCGTTGAAGATCGCTCTGAAGCGTTAAGCGCCCGCGCGGCTATTGCTTGTCGAGCGTGTCGATCCAGCGGACCAGCTGGCGGAGGTGGGATTCCTCGAGATACTCGCGGCCGCGGTTGGCCATCTCCAGGTAATAGGCCGAGTATTTCTTGTCCGCGAGCTTGACGCGGCTGTCGGCCACGCTCTTGGCCAGCGGGTCTTGCGAACCGGCAGCGAGGAAGAACGCCAACCGCTGCGTGGGAACATTGTCCTTGATGGTGCCGACCACGGCGCCGACCGCGGCCACGCCGGTGAACACGTCGCGATGGTTCATTCCTAGGTGCAAGGCCATCTGGCCGCCGATGCCCAGCCCATGGGCCACGACGCGGCGCGGGTCGATGGTGTAGCGCTTCATCGTGTCTTGCACAGCTTCGAGCACAAAATCCGACTCGCCGCGGAGCCAGCCGCTTTCGTTTTCCGAAATCGGCATGACGAGGATGAGGTGGTGGCGGGCGCAGTGCTCCTCCCACAGGGCCGCGAAAGCTTCGAAGTCGTCGTCCTTGTTCTTGCCGGGCGGGTGCAGCCACACGACCAGGGCGTGGGCGATGTTCGGATCGTAGTCCTCTGGAACATAGACCTGGAACTTGTGTTCGCCATCGGCCGTGGCCCGCTTGACGATGCCGGTTTCCGGTTTGCCCGCGGGAGGCTCGACCTTCGGCGGCTGGACTTTGGGGTTGGCCACCTTGAGCGGCGCCAGGGCCTTCTTGGCCGAAGCGGCGCCGGGAACCTCGTCGGGTAATTGGAAGTCGTGTGCCGGATCGCTGCCGGGCAGCTGATCGAGGGTGAGCGCCACCGTCTCGGTCTTGTCGCCGTCCTTGCGCTTCACTTCTAGTTTGACTTCCATGCCGGGCACCAGCGTGTTGAGCCAATCGCTCAGCTGGCGGGTGCCGCGTTGAGCGCCGCTAAAGGGAATCAGGGCCTTGTCCAAGCCGTGCTTGACGATCCGGTCGCCGGGCTTCAGACCAGCCCGTTCGGCGGGGCTTTTGGGGAAGACGTAGCGGATTTCGACGCCGAGTTCCGGGTCGTCGCGCAGCGGCAGGATCCCCAGGAACGGGTGGGCGGGCGACTGAAGCTGAGCCACCAGCGTCAGTTCGTTGATGACCTTCTCTTCGTTGCCGCGGCGGAACTTGAGCGAGATCTTGTCGCCGTCGTATTTCGGACCGAGGATGTGTTGGATTTGGGCCATGCGCACGACCGGCTTGCCGTCGACCTCCGTGATGATGTCGCCTTTTTGCAAGCCGACCTTGGCGGCGGCGCTGTCCTTGAGCACCTCGCCGACCTCCGGGACGACGCTGTAGATGTCTTGCGACTTCATCCGCACGCCGAGCAGACCGCGCTGCAAGTCTTTGCCTTCCTTCAACCGCGGCAAGACTTTGTAGACGTCTTCCAGCGGTATCGCAAAGCCGATCCCCGAGTCGTACCATTCGAAACCGGCGGTTTCGTCGTCGCCGCGCGGCGAGGCCGGTATCAACACTCCCTGGACGCGCCCGGTAATGTCGATCAGCGGACCGCCGTAGTTGAGCGGCGAGACCTTGGCGTCGGTCTGGATGGCCTTGCCCCAGATTCGGCCGGTGGCGCTGATGATGCCGACCGACACCGAAGGAGCGGCCAGTCGTTTCGTGTCGAGCGCCCGACCGAGGGCGATGGCCCACTGACCGACGCGGATGTCGGCCTTGGGCACGAAGGTAGGCACGGGCAGTCCTTGGGCGTCGATTTTGAGCAACGTCAGCAAGCGCGACTTGTCCGTCGCGACCCGCTTGGCCACATACGCCTCGGGATGCCCTTGGACCGCGACGAGGATCGTGGTCGGCTGATTGATGAAATTGAAGGCGCTGGAGATGATGTAGCCGTCGGCGGTGAGGATCAGGCCGGTCGTGGGGCCGAGGGCTTTGCGAAACGTCGGCCCCTTGGGACTGGGAACGACCAGGTCGATGCCCCCCTGCGTGACGATCTGCACGACCGACGGCGCCACTTTCTTGACGGCCGCTTTCGTCGCCAGTTCCAGGTCGGCATTCACTTCCTGGGCGGGCGCCGCCTGCGCCGCGACGACGAGGCAAAGCATGCTGACAAGCCGACGCATCATGGTGTTACTCCTTGGCCGTCTTCGCTTTCGGCTGCTCGGTCAACTTGAGCTTGACGCTGACCAGGCGATTGGCCCGCTGGACATCGAGGGTGACTTCCATCCCCGGACCGATCTGTTTCATGATCTCGCGGAAGAGCTTGATACTGTTGGTGAGTTCGCCATCGACGTACACAATCAGGTCGTCGGGCCGCAAACCGGCCTTGGCCGCGGGCGAATCGGGAATCACTTCTTCGATGTACGGCGGCGTGACGCCGACGGCATTGGGCACCAGGACGATCCCGTGATAGCCGCCGCGATCCGCCTTGGCCCGTTTCTCGCCCTGCTTGTACGTGCCGGCGATTGCTTCCTTGACAAAGGTGGCGACGTCGACCTTGAACGGCTTATCATCGCGGACGATCTCGACGACCGCCTGCACGGGGATGGCATAGTTGATCCACGAATCGGTCAGGGTGTTTTTCAGCTCGCGGCCGAGAATGCCGAGCAATTCCCCCTTGCGATTGACTAAGGCGCCGCCGGCCGCCCCGGGATTGCAAGCGATGGCATCCAGGAAATAGACTTCGCCGTTGAAGGGGGCGTCGAAAATGCCCCGCCGGCCGCGAAGCTCGGCGTAGGCCGCGATGACGCCGCGCTGCACCGACATCGGCTCGTCGCGCACGGCGATGTTGAACTGGTTGCTCAAGGCCAGGATCCAGTCGCCCGGCTCCGCCAGCGGTTGGGCGGCGGCCTTGGCAATGTCGAAGTACGGCAAGAAGTCGACGTCGCTGTCGATCTTCACCAGCGCCAGGTCCAGCTCGGGTTCGCGGGCCAGCACGCGAGCCTGATAAAACCGGCCGTCGTAGAGGTGGACGCGCAAGTCGGTCGTCGAGAGGAGATGATTGTTGACCGTGAGAATGTGCCCTTTTTCGGACACGAGGATTCCCGTGCCGTACGACGGCAGCCCCTTGAAGCCGCCGGCGCCGAACAATTTGACCAGCCGCTTGTTGGCGGAGACGGCCACCGGCGTGAAAGGCTGTTGGGCCCACGCCAGCACGCCGACCACCAACGCCAGACAGACCGCCCCAACGCTTCGCCAGCTTGCCCGGTACATCGTCGACTTGCACTCCTCTAGTTCATCGCATAGCGTTCGAAGCTAAACGTGCCGTAGTGGCCGTCGCCGTACAGCACCTGCAGCCGATGCGGCAGAAGCCGACCGTTGACCGGCCGGTAATCGCTCAGATACACCTCGCACGGGTCTTCGTTTTCTTGCAGCCGCACCTCGAAGCCGAGCAGCTTCTGATCGGCCAGGCTGAAGAACCACTTGGTCAAGAACGGACCGTGCCGGGTATTGAGCACTTCGCAATCGACGCGGAGCGAGGCCAAGCTCGGCGGTGTCTTGCCATCGGCCGGCGGAGGATAAAACGGCTCGTGGCCGCCATGCGTCGCCTCGGTAAACGCCTTGATTCCCTGCGTCAAAAACAAGCGATACAGGTACAACGCCGCCAACAGCCCCCCGCTCTCCGGTGGCTGCTTCAACGCCGTCGTGTCTTGCCCCTGCTTCAGCGGCTCCAGCTCATAAGGAAACTGATCGATCATCAGCTTGACCATCGGCTTGCTGCTCTTGCCTTCCTTGACATCGCTGATCTCGATCCGCGTTTTACTTTCGGTGCGCAGCTTCTTGAGGCGAACAAAGCCGTCGATTTCCCAAGCGGCGTCGCTCCCGTTGAAAACGCCGTGTTTGCTGAACGCCGCCAGAAGCCGATCGCGCTCGAGGCGGTTGAAGTAGTAGTTGGCGAAGCCAGGCTTGGCTTCGTAGAACTTGGCGCCGGCCCCTGTCGGTCCGGGCGCCTTCGGACCTTTGCCGGGAATCGGAATCGGCAGCGGCTTTTTGTCCGGCGGCGGCGGCTTCGGCTTCGGCTCCGGCTCCGGTTTGGGCAGCGACTCGTCCGGCGGACCGGCGGGCAGCTCTTTCCGTTGCATTCCCATCAGCCGCACGAGGATCTCCTTTTTGGTCCGTTCCCGGCGATACTCCAGCGGCACCCGCCAGCCG
>JANWVS010000249.1 GCA_025056835.1 Gemmataceae bacterium
GCCAAGGCACCGGAGGCGGGCGTCAAGGGGCTGCTGAACGCCATTCGGAACCTCCGCGTCGATAGCGAAGCGGATTTCGTTGCTCCTGCCAAGGGCCAGCTCGCGCAACACCGCCTTGAGGACGGCAAGGAAGATTTGCGCATCCAGGTGCAGACAACCGACGCGAACAACGAGCGCGCCAAGCAGACGCTGCTCGTGGGCGAAGTGGAACGCGGCTATTACTACGCTCGTCTGGCCAATGACGACGGGGTGTTCAAACTTCCGGAGAAACAGCTGACGACGGTACTCAGCGCTTTGGCGAAGCCGGGAACGTTGCGGAGTCTCGATGTCGGCCACTTCGATCCGAAGACGGTCGATGTTCTCACAATTCGCACGGGCAAAGAACAACTCAAGGCCTGGCACCACGAGGGACAGCCCTGGCAGTTGCAAATCGGCGCGGAGCAACCGGCCAAAGCCAACGAAAACGCTGTCGCGAAGTTGCTCGAGACACTGCAAGGCAAACGGCAGATCCTCGAGTTCAAGGACGCGGCGACCGATGCCGAAGCCAAAAAGCTCGACGCCGACCTTGGACTCGACGCCCCCGTCGCGGAAATCAGCCTTTACTCCGCCGGCCTGGAGAAGAAAGGCGAGGCAAAAAAGGACGACGCCAAGGACCAAAAAGACGACAAAAAGGAGGGAAAAAAAGAGGAAAAGAAGGACGACAAGAAAGAGCCTCGGGGTGAGGAAGCCTTCACGTTGAAGAAAGAGGCGAAACCGTTGCTGTTGAAGTTCGGCAAGGTCGACAAAGACTCCGTGGCAGTGCTGCGGACTAGCGGGGATGGCCTGACGAGCCGGTTCCTCGTTCCCAAGTCGATGTATGAGGCGGTAGCGCCGCCTGAGGGAGCGCTGGCTTTCCTCGACCTGGCGTTGCCGCGGTTTGACCAGGCCGACGTCACACGGGTGACGCTTCAGCACGGCAGCAAGGTCGTCGAGTTGGCGCGCGGCGTTGGCGATCATGCCGGCCGCTGGATGGTGCGCGAGAGCCAAAAGGTGGGTGATGAGAACCTCGCGGATGCGGCCAAGACCGAGATCATTTGGCAACGCGTGGGCAATCTGACCGCCAAGAAGTGGATCAAGAAACTCGATCCCAAGGATGATTTGGACCAATTTGGACTCAAAAATCCGTCCTTGGTGGTAACCGTGAAAGCCACCCGACTGACGCCAACGGCAGCGGCCACGGTCGTCGCGGCCGGCGGCGACGTTTTGGCCCCGCGGGCTGCCCTGACCGTCGCCTTGCTGGCGATGGGGTTGCACGCCGACCGCTCGCCGCCGATTGTGCTTGCCCTGGGAAAAGAGACGGCGGACAAGGACCACTATGCTCGGCATTCCGGCAGCGAGTTGTTGTTCACGGTGCCCGCCGATCTGTTTCGAACGCTGCGCGAGCTGGATTTGCGCGATCGGTCCGCGTTGAGGAACTTCGAGGCGGCGTATATCGGCGCCGGCGTCGTTCTGGCGTCGGCTGCCCAATCGCTTCAGGGCTTGGCCGTGGCGGCCGTAGCGGCGCAGACTGAACACGGCGCCGACATGGTTCGTCCGCTGGGGCCGGCCAGCGTGGTTGACCTCGACCCAAAAACGGTCGCAGCGGTCCGCATCGCCGTGCGCGACAAATATGAGCTGCGCGAGTTCCATTTCCAGCGCAAGGAGAAGGAATGGAGCGATGCGTCCGGCTTGAAAGACTTCGCCTTGGATGGCGACAAGGTCGAGAAGGTGGTCAAGGAGTTTGCGAGTCTTCGGCCCGAACGGATGATTGCCTTCGCCGGCGGCCCCCGAGGCGATCAAAAGCTCTCGGCCAAAGATTTCTTCGTCACCATCGAATTGACAACCGAAGGCGGCAAGAGCGTGGTCTACACCGTCGGAGCGCCGCTGGACACGTTCGGCTACTTCCTCCACGTTTCGCAGAGACCCGGGGCAGTTTACTTGATTGCGCCGGCCAAAGTGGCCTACTTGGAGCGCGGCGTCGCCTATTTCGCCAAGGAGCGTATCGCCGAATGATCCCGTCGCCCGGGGCCTTGTTCTTTGAAGCCGCTGGCCCTCGGCGGGGCGATGGCGGCGTGGCGACCGGAAATCGTCGCCGCTTGCAGTTTATTGCTTCTGAGGCCGCTCGACTTTGAGACTCTGATCCATGAAATCAATCACCGACCGACAGACTTCGGCTCGGTCCAGGCCGCGGAAGTAGTGGTCGGTTTCGAGCCAAACGACTTTTTTGCCCTCGCCGGCGAAGCGGTGTAGTGATTCAGCCCACGGCCGGAGAATGAGCGTGTCTTTCGTGACGTTGATGAACAACAACGGTCGCGGGGCGATCAGGCCGACATGGCACACCGGGTCGCTCGATTTCGATCCTTCTTTGAGCGCCTTGGCAGCGTCTTTCTCGGTCCACAGACCGAGGAAATTACCGCCGCCCACCATGGAACCAACCGCCTTGATGCGCTCGTCGTAGGCACAGTACACAATACCGGTGATTGCCCCCCAACTGATGCCAACGTAGCCGAGGCGCTGCCGATCGACGTCGCGGCGCGACTCGAGATAATCGACAGCACGGCAATAATCGCCGCAGTAGTGCATCACCTGCTCGGTCGCCAGCAGTCCCAAGGGGTTGGCCGATTTCTTGTCTTTGCCGCGCCGTTCGCCCTGATGGGGCGAGTCGATCGTCAGTACGATGTAGCCGCGGCCGGCGAAGAGTTTACCGATCTCGACGATGTAGTTTGTCTTCTTGTTGCCACCCGAGCCATACTGCAAGAGAATAGCGGGCGCCCGCGGTGTACCAGCTGGATGCTTCGGCACATAAAGATAACCCGGCACGCGGTCGTCCTTGATCCCCGTGAACTCCACGCGATAGCGAACAAAATCCTCCGCCTCGGTGTCGATTTCTTCCTTCGCAGCCAACGGCTTGCTGTGGTCGACAGGGTAAGGAGGAGGCGGCTGGCGTTCCGTCGTTGTGGCGCCACTGGAGGATTGTCCCAAGGCAAGCTGGACCGCGGGGCATAGCGCGATCGTCGACCACGAAAGGACCAGGATTCGCAAGCAAAACCCGTGCATGATCCGCGGCTCCGCATCTTCGGGGATGAAGACGTACGACCCTGACGCTGTTAAAAATAACGAGTTGGCCACGGCAGGCCAAGCCAGGTTGCCGTCGCGCCGGCAGGTTCGGCGCAGGCTTCGCTCGAACGGCGGCGACTTACACCAAACGCCGCAGCCATTTCCTCTTGGCGTCGTCGTACGGCGGATAGGCGAGCGACAGGTCGAACCACGTCGCCTTGTTCAAGACCGATTTGTAATGGCTAAACGTGTCGAACGAGGCTTTGCCGTGATAGGCGCCCGTGCCGCTTGGGCCGACACCGCCGAACGGAAGGTTCGGTACCACGCCCTGTACGACGGCGTGATTGATCACGACGCTGCCGGAACTGGTTTGGGCGACGACGCACCGCTGAAGGGCGCGATCGTTGCTGAACAAGTACAGTGCCAGCGGCTTGGGCCGGCTGCGAACGTACTCGATGGCTGCCGTCATGTCGGACACAGGCACTATCGGCAAAATGGGACCGAAGATTTCCTCGGTCAGGACGGGGGCGTTCGCGGGCACGTTGCGGACGATCGTGGGTGCGATATACCGCGTTGCTTCGTCGGCGTGCCCGCCACAAACGACTTCGCCATTGCCGCCGCGCAGCCAAGCCGTCAGGCGATGAAAGTGGCGAAGGTTGACGATGCGTCCATAGTCGCGGCTCGTTGTCGGATCGGGACCGTAGAAGGCTGTGATGGTCCGTTTCAGCCGCTCCAGCAAGGCTGACTCGACCGCCTGGTGAACGAGTACGTAGTCCGGGGCGATGCAGGTTTGTCCGGCGTTATAAAACTTAGCCCAGGTGAGGCGCCGGGCGACGAGGTCGAGATCGACTTTGACGTCAACCAGGCACGGGCATTTGCCGCCAAGCTCGAGCGTGACGGGCGTCAGGTGTTTAGCCGCCGCTTCCATCACGAGTCGGCCGACGGCGGCATTGCCGGTGAAAAAGATGTGATCAAACGGCTCTGCGAGCAGCGCCGTGGTTTGCTCAGGGCCGCCCTCAATGACCTGCACGGAACCGTCAGCGATATACTGAGGCAGTTGTTCGGCCAACAGTCGGCTTGTCGCCGGCGCCAGTTCGCTCGGTTTGACGACGGCACAATTCCCCGCGGCCAGGGCCCCGATGAGCGGCACCAACGTGAGCTGAAGCGGATAGTTCCATGGCGCGATAATCAGCACGACTCCCAGCGGCTCCGGCACGACCTGGGCCTTGGCCGGCCAAAGAAAGAGCGGAACCCCAACGCGCCGCGGCTTGGTCCAGCGCGGCAGCATGCGCCGCGCCGCAGCGATTTCACGGGCGACGACCGCCACTTCGCCGGTAAGGACCTCGACGGCCGGCTTACCGAGATCATCCCGCAAGGCCGCTTCGATGTTCGGG
>JANWVS010000024.1 GCA_025056835.1 Gemmataceae bacterium
GGATTACGTCTAGCTTGGGCCGAGGGCAGCATCGTGCGCGTCTTGGACACAACGACCGGCAAGGAAATTCAGCTCCTTGCCGAACATGCGGCACCGGTCCGGACGCTCGTCTATCTTGCCGACAACCGGACGATCGTCAGTGCTGCCGTCGACAAGACCGCGAAGCTGCTCGACGCCAATGTTGCGGCCGCGCTGGAGGCCCATCCGGGCGGCATCGTGACGGCGCAACTCCATTCCAATGGTACGCAGCTGCTGACCGCCGGCGCCGACAAAACGGTCAAGCTTTGGGACCTAAGCAAGAACGCCGTGCTCAAAACATTCGGCCCGTACCCCGAGCCGATCAAATTCGCCGGCTACAATCGCGATGGCACCCTAATCGGCGTCGCCGCCGGTAAAACCGTGCGCGTCGTCAACTTGGCGGACGATAAGGAAATCGCCGTCCTGACTCATCCGGCCGAGGTGGCGTCATTGGCGTTCAACACGGACAAGACGCGTATCGCCACTGGGGCCGCCGACAAGCTGACCCGTGTGTGGGACTTGGCGACCGGCAAGGAACTCCAATTCCTGCCGCAAGACGAGCCGGTGCTCGCCGTGTTTTACACGCCCCAGAACACCGTCGTTTCCGCGGCCGGCAAGACCGCACGGCTTGACGCGCCCAGCGCCGTCCGCGTCCTCCAGGCCGATCCGGGTCCGGTGACAGCGCTGGCGGTCGTCCCCAACGGGGTACACGTCTTGACGGGAGGTGCCGATAAGACCGTAAAAATGTGGAATGTGAGCAACGGCCAGCTCGAACGATCTTTCGCCGGGGCGACCGACGTTGTTCGTGCCTTGGCGGTGTCGAAAAACAATCAACTCGTAGCCTTCGGTGGCAGCGATCAAGTGATTCGAGTACACAATTTTGCGGACGGCAAGGAAATCGACAAGGTGAAGGTTGATGCCGGGGTGCGTTCTCTGCAATTCACGCCCAACAGTCTGACGTTGCTCGCCGCCTTGGGCGACAAGTCAATCCGCGCTTTCGGCGTGCCCTATCAGCCGGGGCAACCGCCGCCGCCGGAATTTCTTAAGCCGCTGCAAAGTTTCGCCACGCCTGACCTGGCGCAGGACGTAGCGCCGGCGCCGGACAACTTTATCTTCTATGTAGCCGGCGCTGACAAAACGGTTCAGACCTGGAAGCTGGCGTCGAGCAATCCAGTGCAGAATTTCCCGCACCCCGCTATTGTCGATTGTGTGACGTTCGATCCTAAAAGTCAGGTGGTGGCCACGGGTTGTCACGACGGCAAGATCCGGCTGTACGACATGACAAAGAAGGCCCTGCTGAAGGAAATCACCGCTCACGTCACGACAAAGCCGCAGGTCCAGCCGAATCCGGTGTACACGGTGTCGTTCTCGTCCGACGGCAAGCAACTACTCAGCGCTAGCTTCGACAAAACGCTCAAGCTGTGGGATGTCGCCAGCGGCAACCTGGTGCGCGAGTTTCGAGCCTACCACGAGAAAGAATTTCCGCAGGGACATCAGGAAGAAGTCTATACCGCGGCCATCAGCCCGGATGGTAAGTTCATCGCCTCCGGCTCAGGCGGTTTGGAGCGGGTCGTGAAAATTTGGAACATCGCCGATGGCAAGGTCGTCCGCGACTTGGTGAATCCCACGCTGAAATCCGATCCGAAGTCGCCGATGTCGCACCCCGGGTGGGTCTACCAATTGCGCTTTACCAGGGATGGCAAATTGATTACCGTAGGCGACGCGCCGAAAAACCAGGGCTTCCTGGCCGTTTGGAATCCGCAGGACGGCAAGCTGTTGTACCAGGACACGCAGCCCATCGGCTGTTTCTATCACCTGGCCCTGACCCCGGATGAAAAAGCGATCGCCCTGGCTGCCGGCTACCGTGGCCGGACCCAACCTGAGCTGAACAACGCTTACTTGGTGCGCATTCCCGTCCTGGGGAAATGACGACGAAAGGTACTCAAGCATGAAAACGATCGTCTTCGACTTTGGCAACGTCGTCGGCTTTTTCGATCATTTTCGCACGTTACGGCGGCTGGAGCCGTACACCGACCTGACGGCGCAGCAGATGTTCCATCGCGTCTATGGCAGTGATTTGGAAGACGCTTTTGAGTCGAACCGAATCGACGAAAGCGAATTCGTGCGTCGCTTCATCGACTTGTGCCGCTTGAGCTGTACGCCAGAGTTTCTCATCGCCGCCTGCGCCGACATTTTTACACCGAATCCAGAGATCTGCGGCCTGATTCCCCGGCTACGGCCGCGCTATCAACTCTTGCTGGGCAGCAACACCAACTGTATCCATTCGCGCCTCTATCGGCGGCAGTTTGCCGAAGTCCTCCGCCATTTTGACGCATTGGTGTTGTCGCATGAGATCGGGGTGCGTAAACCTCAGACAGCTTTCTTCGAGCACTGTCAAGCCCTCGCGGATGGCCGTGCCGACGAATGCTTGTTGATCGACGACGTTGCCGCCAATGTCGAAGGCGCTCGCGCCATCGGTTGGCAAGGAATCGTGTACCAACCTAACCATGGTTTGTCGGATCGTCTCGCTGCCCTCGGCGTAATCTGTTAGCCGTAGCCGTTTTGAGGATGTAAGACGCCGCCTGCGCGCACGCACCGGGCTGGGCGACGCGGCGGCGGAGGGCGGTTAGTTTTTGACGCAACGCCGCAGTTTCGCCCGGTTCGTTTAACCAGCGTAGCACCTGAGCTGCGATTGCCGCGCTCTCACAGCGGTCGGTGAGAAATTCCGGATAAAGCTGCTCTCCCGCCATCAGGTTAACCAGGCAAATGTAAGGCGACTTCAACACGAAGCGGCTCAGTCGGCGGTAGACTGGGTTGATGCGATAAACAATGGCAGTGGGTTTGCCGCGCCACAATAGTTCCAACGACACGGACCCTGACACGGCAACGCATACGGTGGAAAGTTCGATGATCTCCGGCGTGCGGCCGACGAAAGTCTGGAGCGGCAACGGCGGTCGACAGCGGAGGAAAGCCTCGATCTCGCGTTGATGATCTTCTTTGTAACACGCGACGAGGAACCGCGCCTCGGGCCGGGCGGCGTGAATACGGGCCGCGGTATGATAGAGCATTGCCCAGTTGCGCTTCACTTCGCTGTGCCGCGAGCCGGGTAACAAACCAACGATGAGATTTTGCCCCGAGGGCGCGGACGATATGCTCGTCACGGCGTGGTCGCCAGCGCCACCTTGGGCCGTCGCCGACGGCGGGATGCGATGTTGTGCCAAGAAAGCGGCGTCGAGGCGCTGGTTGGCAAGGTCATCAAAGAACGGATGGCCGAAGTACCGGGCAGCGATGCCGTGCCGGCGAAACCAAGCCAGTTCGAAAGGCAGGCTGCAAAGGACATGATCGACAAGGCGGCGCATCTTGTAAACACGCCAGCTCGCCCAAGCCCACAGCTGCGGGGGTACAAAATAGTATACGGGGATGCCGTACGCGCGCGCTCGGCGAGCCATCCACCAATTGAAACCGGGGTAATCGATCAAGACCAAAGCGTCGGGACGCTGACGGCGAAAACAACGATCCGCATGGAATAACAGCCGGGCGAAGGTACCGGCATGTTCGAAAACTCCGCGGAAGCCCATGACGCTGAGTTGAGCCAAAGGATAGTCCAGCCGACAACCGGCAGCGTGCATGCGCGGGCCGCCGAAACCGACACAGTCGATGTCGGGGCTTTGGCGGTGCAATTCCCGGACTAAGTTCGCACCATGGACGTCACCGCTCGGCTCGCCGACACTGAAAAAAACGCGCATCCGTGCCTCGCCTTCGCAACTCAAGGTCGCGGCACCTTATTGTGACGAATTCGCCGTCCGAGGCAAGACCGCTTTTGTATTTGGCGGTGAAGCGGCAGAGCGATAAAGGAACCTTAATGCCCCTGCTCATTGACGTAGGGCAACCCGGCGACGTTAATCTAGAGGAAACCGTGTTCTCGTCGACTGATCCGAACGCGCTCGAGGCTGCCACGCTGGCGAGCTATGCCATGCACACCCGCGACAGCCGTGGCCGCAAACACCCGGAAGATCCTCATCCCTATCGCACGGCCTATCAACGCGATCGGGACCGAATCGTGCATTGCACAGCTTTCCGTCGCTTAATGAACAAGACCCAAGTACTCGTGTGCCAAACCAACGACCACCACCGCACACGCTTGACGCACACGCTGGAGGTCGCCCAAATCAGTCGAACGATTGCTCGGCAGCTCGGTCTCAACGAAGACCTGACCGAGGCCATTGCCCTCATGCACGACTTGGGACACCCGCCGTTCGGCCATGCCGGCGAAGAAGCCTTGAACGAATGTATGGCAGAGCATGGAGGATTTGAGCATAATCGCCACGGACTTCGCATCGTGGAATTGCTGGAATATCGCTATGCCGATTTTCCGGGTTTGAATTTGACGTGGGAGACTCTCGAGGCACAGGCGTATCACAGCAAACATCGCGACGCTCCGGAAATTGCTCCCTATCTGGCCGCCGGCCAACCTCTGTTGGAAGCGCAAGTCGTGGACGCCGCCGACAGTCTCGCTTACGACGCTCACGACGTCGATGACGCCCTTAGTGCCGGCTTAATCACGTTTCAGGACTTGGATGCTGTTCCCATGTGGGTCGAAGCAGTCGCGCGAGCGCGGCGCAAGCACCCTTCGCTAGGTCCCCTTCAATTCCAAGCAACGGTGATCCGGGGGCTAATCAATTGGCAAGTGACCGACTTGCTCGAGCAGACGCGGCGAAACCTCACAGCCCAACGGATTCGCGACGTTGCCGACGTCCGGGCTTGCCGGGGACTACTTGTTGGCCCGAGTGAGGAATTGGCCCGGCTAAAACGACAACTCGAGGAGTTTCTAAATGAACGGGTGTACAAACATGTTCGTGTGCAACGGATGGCCATCAAAGGACAACGGATATTACGAAGCCTGTTCGATGAATTCTGCCGACGACCGCAACTCTTGCCGGAACGCTATTTCGACCGCGCTCGTCGTGAGTCCGTGCCTTCGGCGGTCTGTGATTACTTGGCTGGGATGACCGATCGTTTTGCGGAGCAAGAGTATGTAAGGCTTTTCCAGCCCGGAGCCAATGTGTAAGATGGGAAACGAACAGGAAGAAGGAGCCAAACCGAACGAAATACAGACGTCTAGCCATCGTTCCGAGTCGTGGCGCATAGTCATGCCGCGGTTTTTCCCTGAGGTTGGGAAGACTGCGGTTTGCTGTCGTCCGTGATTCGGACCTCGTCGCTTCGGCTTGGTCCAACTCACCGATTACTTGTTCGTGCGCCGGCTGCCCACCAACGGCCGGAGGCGTAGCAACCACGGAGACGAACTTTGCCGCACAAATCCTTAAAAGAGTGGTTTGCCGGGAATTTCAGCCCATTCCTCGGATCGCCCAGTACCACCTTGATGTGGCTGGTGCGTTTCGCGTTTCTGGCCCTTACCTTCGGATTGGCTGGGCAAGCCTTGGTTGAATTCAAATTCACCACGGAGGGTTACGTAGGAGCCGTTGCCATTGCCGCTGCCGGCATCGCCATTGTCTTCGGCGATTTGCTGGTACGGAACAAGCAAATCACCACGATTTCGGCTGTGTACGTCGGACTGCTGATGGGTTTCCTTTTAGGCCACCTGCTGTTCGAGGCCCTCAAGCCGTTTGTCGAAGCCTTGGTGCCCCAGAGCTTCAATGACGACAGCTACTTGCGCAAGCGCGAGCTTATCAAAGTCTTCGTGACCTTGATTTGCTGCTATCTTTCCGTCTCCATGCTGATCCAAACCAAGGATGATTTTCGTTTCATCATCCCGTACGTGGAATTCTCAAAACAATTGAAAGGGGCCAAGCCTTTGGTGCTCGATACGAGCGTGATTATCGACGGCCGAATTGCCGATATTTGTGATACGGGGATTCTCGATACCAAGCTCATCGTGCCCCGCTTTGTCTTGCAGGAGTTGCAAAGTATTGCCGACAGCGCCGACAAGATCAAACGAAATCGCGGGCGGCGCGGCTTGGACGTGCTCAAGAAACTGCAATCGAATCCGAAAATCGAGTTGCAGATGCACGACGGCAACCTGGCGGAACTAAGGGAGATACAGAAAGTTGATGAGCGTCTTGTCGTCTTGGCGAAAGTGCTGAGCGGGCGCGTGGTCACGAACGACTTTAATTTGAACAAGATAGCGCAGTTGCAGGGCGTTGATGTCATAAACCTCAACGAGGTGGCAAACGCTATGAAGCTTGTCGCCCTGCCGGGAGAGGCTTTGAGTGTGCGCGTCGTCAAACAAGGTGATCAGATAGGTCAAGGAGTGGGATATCTTGACGACGGAACGATGGTGGTCGTGGAGCAAGGCCGCTCGCTGATCGGTCAGGACGTGAATATTGTTGTGACGAGCGTCCTGCAAACACCGGCCGGGCGCATGATCTTCGGCAAACCGGTGGAAAACCGCTGACCTCGCAAATTCACCGTTTTGCTGTGCCGATGTGGATGCGGAGTTGCAGCGTGGCGGGACGTTCGACCGCTTGGGGACTCGGGCTTTGGGCCGTCGCTCTCGTCGCAACGGCCGGAAGTGGGCAGGGTCCGAGCGGTGGGATCAACAATCCGCCGGCGGCGACGGCGCCAGCTTCGCGCGGCGGCGACCTCGAATTGGTCGAGAAACTTTTGGTCGCCCGGCGCGAGTACCAAAAAGCTTTAGAAGCCCTTCGCGCTCATTATGTGCAAGTCGGTGATGTTGAGCGGGCCAAATGGGCTGAAGATGAACTGAAACAGTATCATCGCATTCTTAAGCCGGTCTATCGACTCGAACTGGATGTACCTCCTCCGACGCTCACGGGCAACGTCAACGTCCCAGAGGCGAATAAGTTGTTCACCCGCGCCTTGGAATACAAAGATAAAGGCTGGGGCACCGAGTACATTGACAACCAGCGACGGGCGGAGATCCTCTTACAGGAATTGCTGACAAAGTATCCGCAAAGTAACAAAATCGACGAAGCTGCCTATGCTCTGGGGGAGTTGTACGAGAGTAAAGCATTTAAGCAACCGCGCAGGGCAGCCCAGTATTACGAACGCTGTTTTCAGTGGAACCCAAGGACGACCAAAGACGCCCGTTTGCGTGCGGCCCGTATTTACGATCGAGAGTTGCGCGACCGCACTCGGGCCATCGAACTCTATCGTGAAATCACGACCCATGAAACCGACCCCCGCCGATTGCAAGAAGCCAATCGACGGCTGGCGGAATTGAGCGGCGGACGGTAACGTGTGGTCGTGAAAAGCCGACCGTGATCTGTCAAAGGCCCGAAGTCAATTGTTGCAAGGCACGAAGCAGGGCAGCGGCATCAGGATACCGACGTGCCGGGTCAGTCTCAAGGCATTTTTCAATCACGTTGCGTAACGCCGGTTGACAGACCCCGTGCAGTAACTTCATATCGAAATGAACCGCCTGTGCTTGGGTTTTGCCCAAACTGCCGGCGGCTAAGAACTCGACGGGGCTGCGTCCCGTGAGAACGTGAAACAGGTTGCTGCCCACAGTGTATACGTCCGCCGCCGGCGTCAGAATGCCATACGGACGTTCGCACTCAGGAGGGCAGTAGCCCGCGGTACAGGCGCCCGGCAGCAGTTTCTGTTTGCTATCGAGATTGACCAATTGGCATCCCCCCAGGTCAAGAACCGTGACGCGATCCTGGGCCGAAATGAGCAAATTCGCCGGTTTCAGGTCTTGGTAGATCAATTGCCAAGTCATGCCCGGCTTCATGACAACCGGCTGGTGCAACGTACGCAAAACATCGCAGACTTGCAGGTAAATGCGCAAGGCGCGCGCTTCTGAAAGCCGCTTTTGCGGGGCCGTGGCCAACAGTGTTTCAAGCGATTGGCCGTGAACCGCTTCCATAATCAAATACGGCTCCGCAGCGATCATGTCGACGTCGTCGTACGACCACGGCTGCTGATTTTCCGTTGCGTAGGGCCCGGCAAGCTGTGGGTTGAAATCGTAGACGAAATCATTGGGATGTGGCACCGCGTTGCAACCGGCGTTGCGCAAAAGCACGAGGATGCGCCGTTCCAACTCCAGCGTCTTGCGCGGCAGCCGAAGTTGGTTGGTGAAGCCTTCTTGATCTCGCACACGGGCATAAGGAATGACATCGTAATTGAGAATCGCTTTGATCAACACTCGTCCTTGAGTGCGCAGGTCCAAGCCTTCCAATACCAGTCCCATGCCGCCCGACGCGAAGAAGCGCACGACACGATACCGACCCGCCAATGGTTGGGCGATCGTAAACGTCTTGCCACGGTTATCGCCGCTAGGAACGGTGGCCTTGAGAAACGTACGCCCTTTCCATGTGAAAACGTGTCCAGTAAGCTCGGCGGCCATGTTGCTCCGAAAAAGCGTTGTCGGCCTAGACTGACCGGCAGCCCTCACGAAACCAGCGAAACTTCCCACCGCCAAGTGGGTTCAAAATACTGGCCCACACTGGCCAAGAAAGTGTCAATCGCTTAGGTTAGCGAAAATAAAGCTCAACGGGGAAGGCAATTATGGCGGAGCAACGCAGCTGGTCCTCAATGGCCGCAATGTTGGGTGTTGTGGGGTTCATTGCCGCTGCGCTTTGGGCCAAATGGAATCCGGCCTCTGCCCAAGGCCAAGCCGCGCCGCCGTTGCAACCCAAGCCCGCGCAAACGGCTGCCAAGTCCGTGGCCAAAGGCAAAACCGCGGACGCCACGCCTAACGTAAAGACAGAAGCCAAAAAATTCGAGTCGAACCGCGCCGTGCCCGGGGCAGGTCAGAAACTGGATTCCAAGGCCCTGGCGAAGCTGATCGACGACGAGATCTATCGGGCGCTTCGATTGGAGGGAATCCCCCCGTCCGGGCGCTCCGGGGACGCAGAGTTCCTTCGCCGAGTGTACCTCGACTTGATCGGTGTGATTCCGCCGCCAGGAAAAGTTACCGAGTTCCTGGATAGCAAGGATCCTGAAAAAAGGGCCAAGGTCATCGACGAACTGCTGAGCAATGAGCGGTTCGGCAAGTCGATTGCGGAGATCTGGTCCGGTCTGATGATTCCGCGCGAATCGAACAATCGCCGGCTCGACCACGCCCCGTTTCAGAATTGGCTCGCAAAACAATTCAACGACAACGTCCCGCTTGACAAGATCGTCTACTCCTTGCTGACATCGACGGGCAATCTCGACGAGAACGGAGCCGTCGGCTACTTTGTAGGCAATCCGACGGTCGACAAAATGACCGACAACGTCTCTCGAATGTTTTTGGGAGTTCGCCTGGAATGCGCCCAGTGCCACAATCATCCTTTCGTTAGCTGGAAGCAAGACGATTACTGGGGCATGGCGGCATTTTTCATGAAAACGAAACTGACGATCAATCCCCAGCAAGCAGCCAAGAAAGGGGTCCCGCCTGGAGTGATCGAGACGAGCGGACCGGCCAAGGGCAAGAAAGGGAACCTGCCGGAGTCGGCCAAAATCGTGCCGGCCAAGTTTCTCCAGGGCGTGCAGCCCAAGTTGCCGGCGGGTGAACCATATCGCCCCGTTTTTGCCCAGTGGGTGGTCTCGCCCGACAATCCGTTCTTTGCCCGTGCGATGGTGAATCGATTCTGGTATCAGTTATTCGGCCGTGGCCTCGTCAATCCAGTCGACGACATGCACGAGGAAAACCTTCCGTCGCACCCGGAGTTGTTGGCCGCTTTGACCGAACAGTTTAAAGTCAACGGATTCGACGTCAAATACCTGATTCGGGCGATTTGTAACAGTGAGGCGTATCAGCGCACCAGCCGCCCCCTTGCGGACAATATCGAGGACAAAACACTCTTTAGTCATCGAACCGTCCGCGTGCTGTCACCGGAGCAGTTATACGATTCCATCGTAGCGGTGATGGGTCAAGCGCCAACGAAGCGCGGGGACGTGGCACCCAAGCAAAAAGGGGTGCCGGCCGGCGCAAGGGAGCAATTCCTGAACTTCTTCCGAGTCGACGATGTCGATCCCCAAGAGTATCAGTCGGGTATTCCGCAGGCGTTGCGATTGATGAACTCCAACCAGACCAATGCCGTCTTGGCCATCGCCGACCGCGCGATGACGGGAAGCGGCGGTGATCCAAAAAAGGTCATTGAGCGGCTCTATTTGACCATCGTATCGCGGCCGCCTGGCCCAGAAGACCAACGACGGATGGAGGAATTTATCCGCAAAGCCGGCGGTCCCAGCCGACAAACCTATGGCGACATCGCCTGGGCTTTGCTGAATTCAAGCGAGTTCGCCTTGAATCATTGAAGACCGAAACCATTTAGCTCAGCCGGAGTTAAATCAGCAAGTTTTGTCAATGAACTCAACGAAAATCGTCCCATAAGGAGCCTCCCATGCCGCTTTCGCGTCGTGACATGTTGCAGTTGAGCGCCGCTGGCGTTCTAGGTACGTCGTTCTCCGGTTGGTTTAACGTCTTGGCCACCCGAGCAGCCGAGACGGCGCAACGGACCACCAAACGCTGCATCTTGCTTTGGATGGACGGTGGCCCGAGCCACAAGGACACGTTCGATCTTCGGCCTGGTACCCCAAACGGCGGTCCATTTCAACAAATTCAGACCAACGTCGCCGGCATTCAGATCAGCGAGCATTTCCCGCAGTTTGCTCAACTGATGAACCACGCAGTGATCATTCGCAGTATGAGCACCCCCGAAGGCGCCCACGCCCGTGCCAAGTACAATCTTCACACGGGATACCGGGAAGGGCAGGGGGGGGTGGTCTACCCGTCGATCGGCTCGACCGTTGCCAAGGAACTGGGCGATCCCGATTTTCCGCTGCCCAATTTCGTCTCTATCGGCAATCGCAGCTACGGCGCTGGTTTTCTCGGTCCCCGTTATCAACCTCTGGTGGTGAACAATCCCAACACAGGAGTCGAGAACCTGCGCTCGGCCGTCGCTACAAGCCAATTCGATCGGCGTGTGACTCTGCTTGATGAGCTAGAGCAAGGCTTTCTTCATACGCATCCGAACGCTCACCCGGCGATGGCGCACCGCACGACTTATCAACGGGCGGTCACATTGATGCGCGATCGCGGAGCCCGAGCGTTTGACATCACCACGGAACCGCAGTCGGTCCGTAGTGCGTATGGGACCGGCAACTTCGGCCAAGGTTGCTTACT
>JANWVS010000250.1 GCA_025056835.1 Gemmataceae bacterium
CGAGTTTTTTCGGTTCGCAGGGCCGTGGTTCATCCTGGCCTCGTAGGCTTTTCGCGTGTTAAAGCCCGCTGCCGCAGACAGTCGAACACGTGCTCTAGCTCTCCCTTCTTGGGCGGCTTCATCAGGTGTTGGTCGAATCCGACGGCAAGGGCCTTTTGTTGATCCTCCAAACGACCGTAGCCCGTTAGAGCCACCAAAAAGATACTTTTCCCCTCCGGCGCCTCGCGAATGCGCCGTGCCAGTTCGTAACCGTCCAGCTTCGGCAGTCCCAAATCGATGATGGCTAAGGCCGGACGTTCGCGCAGGATAGTTTCGAGGCCCTCTTGGCCGTCACGGGCGACGTACACTTCGTGTCCATCCAGTTTCAGCAGGATTTCGAGCATGCGCCGGCTGTCGTCGTTGTCCTCCACCACGACCACCTTCATCGAGGGGCCTGAAGCTCGCTTGGTCGGCTCCTCGGGAATCGTGGGTTCCTCGGCCTCGCTAAGCGGCAGCCAAACCACAAACTCGGCACCGCAGTTCCTGCCGGCGCTGAAGGCTGCCACCCGGCCGCCGTGAAGTTCGGCAATGCGGCGCACCAAAGTTAAGCCGACACCTAATCCCCGCGTCGATCGGTGTACGGGATCGTCGCCCTGCACGAACAAATCGAAGACTCGGTCGAGCATGTCCGCGGGTATGCCGATGCCCGTGTCGCGAATGCGAACGACGGCTGCCCCCTCTTCCTTGGCTAGTTTCAGTTCTACATGGCCGCCCGGCGGCGTGTATTTGGCGCCATTCATGAGCAGATTGACCAGCATCTGTTGCAAGCGGGCTGAATCGCCGGTCACGACGATCGGTTCGTTGGAAACTTGTGTGGTGAGCGTCACGTTGGATGTCTCATAGGTGGCCTGGACGACGCGAACGGCCTCGCCGACGAGTTGATCAAGACGGACCGTGGTGCGGCGCAGTTGAATCTTGTCTTGCGTGATTCGCGCCATGTCGAGCAGGTCGTCGAGAAGCCGGCTCATTTGCGTCACTTGTTGGCCCAAAACCTCGACGGCTTGCTGCTGTTCCTCGGCAACAGCCGGCAATCGTTCCAGGATCTGAGTAGCGCCGGCGATAGCGCCGAGCGGATTGCGCAGCTCGTGGGAAAGCATAGCAAGAAAACGATCGCGCTGTTCGACGGCTTCACGAGTTTGCTGCTCCGCGCGCTTCAGCCGGGTCACGTCGGTCTTGATTCCGCCGACGGCAATGATCTTTCCCGTCTCGTCGCGTAACGGAAATTTCACCATCAAATAGGTATGCGGCCCGTCGGCCTGCGGGATCGTCACCTCGTCTTCCAAAGTGATACCTTCGCGGACCACGCGATGATCCAGGGCGCAAATTGCGTCGGCGGTCCGCTGGTCAAACAGGTCATACGCTGTGCGGCCGATGGGATTTTCGCCGACGATCTTCTCGAAGTGCGGATTGGTCACGAGATAGCGTCCGTTGAGGTCCTTGATGACGATCGGCTGGGGTGAGTTCTTCAGGATCATGAACAGCTGTTGATCCTTCGTCCAGGCTTCCCTTTCAGCTCGTTTGAGATTGGTGAGGTCGATCAAGGTCAATACACAGCCGTCAATCTCCTCTTGGCTGCGGTAGGGGAGGATGCGCAACAGGAACCATCTCCCTTGGTGATCGCGAACCTGCTGTTCGATGCTCTCGCCGCTGGTCATCACTTGTGTCAAGTCGGCGATGAGGGTGGGGTGGTCGATGTTGTGGGCAAAGCTGTCGATCCGCCGGCCGATGTCCGACGGCATCAGGTGAAAAGTCTCGGCGATGCGCGGGGTGAACTTGCGAATACACAGGTTCGTGTCCAGGAAGAGCGTGTGCACCTGCGTGCTTGCCAGCAGGTTGTCCATGTCGGCGGTCAACTGGGTCAATTCGGCGATCTTCTTTTGATACTCGGCGTTGACCGTGTACAGCTCCTCGTTGACGGAGTGCAATTCTTCGTTGGTGCTTTGCAGTTCCTCGTTTGATGCGACTAATTCCTCATTGGTTGCTTGGAGTTCTTCGTTGCTGGTTTCCAATTCCTCGATGGTAGCCTGGAGATTCTCTTTGGTAAAGCGCAGCTCCGCCTCAAGCGCCTGGAGCTGCTCGTGCGGTGCGTCTGCCAGTTGTTGTTCAGGGGCGGACACCGTCGCCATCGTCTGCCCCGTCTCCTCAAAAAGGATCAGGGCATAGTGCGCACCAGAACGCTGATTGCTGACCGGTTTGACGGTCAAGTTTACTACGCGATCTCCCTCGGGCAGTCGCAATCGCAGACCCTTGTATGCGCTCGAGGTTTTCTCGTGAAAGACGCGTGGCAAAGCTCCGCCCAAAACGACGCGGAGGTCCGGCTCAACCATGTCCAGCACGTCGCTGGACATCCGGCCTTCCCTGATGCGAAGGTAGCGGTTGGCACCAGCGAACGTTTGCACCAACTCGCCTTGTTCGTTGATGAGCAAGGCGCTGGGCATGAATTCATCGAGCAAAGCGTCATAGATGCCCAGAAGCTGTTGGTCCCAAGGCCGCGGCATCGGCATGCGCACAGTCGAGCTCGTGATCGTCCAGCGCGGCGTCCCCGGCGACAGCGGCAAGCGCAGCTCAGCGGGCAAGCGAATGTCGCGTCGTTTGCGGTAGATTTTCCAGTGCGTATCCAGGGCCAGGAATTCATCCGACAGTTCGCCCGGGCTTTCGCTCGGCCCAAGAAATAGAACGCCATTGGTCTTTAGCCCGAAATGGAACAACGATAGGACCTTCTTTTGCGCCGGCGGCTGCAAGTAGATCAGCAGGTTGCGGCAGGCGATCAGGTCCAGCTTCGTAAATGGCGCATCCTTAATGACGTTGTGCGGCGCGAAGACGATCATGTGACGAAGCTCGGGGCAGACCTGGTATCCTTCGCTCTTCCGCACGAAATGCCGGGCCAGTCGTTCGGGGCTAACGTCGGCCAATTGCGCCTCGGTGTAAATTCCGGTGCTTGCATACTCGAGTGAGGATCGGTGGACGTCGGTCGCGAAAATCTTGACCTTGAAGGGCCGGCCCAGTCTCTCACGTTGTTCCTGAATCAAAATGGCCAAGGAATAAGCTTCTTCACCGGTCGCGCATCCCGCTACCCACATGCGCAACTCTTCGTCGCGCGGCAAGTCCGCCAGCAGGCCGGGCAAGACTTCCTTTTCCAGCCGTTCGAAAGCGGCCGCATCGCGGAAGAACCGCGTGACGCCGATGAGCAAGTCGCGGTAGAGCGCATCCAGTTCCTCGGAGTCTTCGCGCAGACGTTGGACGTAATCATCGATCTCATGAGCACGGTTGAGCAACAGCCGTCGTTCGATCCGTCGGGAGACCGTGCTGGATTTGTACTGGGCGAAGTCGATCCCATAGGCATCGCGGAGCATCCGGAAGACGGCTTCGAAGCCGGTTTCGGGCAGCGTGGGCGCCTGTTGGCGGAATTTGTGCGTCGAGCCTTCGGGGCTTCGGACATACTGAAGCAGCGCGGCAGGCATTTCTTCGGGTGGCAGCACGATGTCCACCGCTCCTGTTTGCCGAGCGCTATTGGGCATGCCGTCAAATTTCGCGGTCTCCGGTGATTGCACGATGACCAGACCGCCTGCTTCGTGAACGTCGCGAATACCACGCGAGCCGTCGCTGCCTGTGCCCGAAAGAACAATCGCAATTGCCCGATCGCCCAAATCATGGGCCAGCGAGCGGAAAAAATGGTCGATGGGCAAGGTCACCAGTTGCTTGGGATCTTTGTCTGTCAACAGGAGTTGGCGATTGGAAATGATCATGTCTTTCTTGGGCGGGATCAAGTAGATGGCGTTGGCTTGGACGGCCATCCCATCGCAGGCCCGGTATACGGGCATGGCGGTCTTGCGAGCGAGCAGTTCATCCATCAGACTCTTGAAATCCGGCGAGAGGTGCTGAACAACCACGAAAGCCATGCCCGTATCGACGGGCATCGCTTCAAAGAAACGCTCGAGGGCTTCCAACCCTCCTGCCGACGCTCCAATACCCACGACGTAGAGTTGATCGTTTTTCGAGTGGGGTGGAGGTTCGGCCGACAAGCTCAGGTGACGGTCGGTCAGTTCTTTGCTCATGACTTCCTCGTTTGAGTCGCCATGATCGGGATCGAGTTAGCCGATTAACTTCTGGTCACCGACCACCGCGTGCGAACGACCTGCACCGCTTTTTCGTCCCCAAAGGACAACCCACCAGCGTAGCCATGCTGTTCTTGCCAGCAGCTGCCGCGGGCGATGCTCAACAACGAGGCAACCTCGAAAAGCAAACAGTCGGACTCTCAAGTACCTCCTCGCGCCGTTGAGCATCCTTGGACGGCGAAACGGCTAGAAAAACCGTCGTTTTTGCGCGCCGGTGCTCAGCAATCAAACCGAACAACGGTAACGAATGAATCTCCACATTTCCACCGGTCTGGCCTGTCTGATCGGGCACCTTCCTGAGCAAAT
>JANWVS010000251.1 GCA_025056835.1 Gemmataceae bacterium
CTGATCTTTCTCAAAATCGCCGGCGTCGGCGACTTCGATGGCGGCGCCGGGCTGAAGGGAAAAGGCCTTCGCTTCGACTTTGCCCGCGACCCAGGCGAAGCCGCTGTTGAGGGTGATCGTGCGCGGTTTGCCGTCGACATCCAAGTGGATGGCGTTGCCCTTGCCTTCGCTCAGGCGAGCGTGCAAGCGCAACGCGGTCGACGGCGCCGCCGCGGCATGCTGGTCCGGTTTCGCCGTTGCCAACCAGGCCGCGAACGACGCCCGGGCCTCTTGCTTGCGGGCCGCGATCTGCGTATGGAGCGCGGCAATCTCTTTGCCGATCGCATCCCAGCGCGCTCGGTCTTCGCGTCGGGGCACGAAGATCACCGGCGGCGTGTCGCGAACGTTGCCGTCCATGGCTCCGACCGTGGTGTTGTTGAAGAAGGCGGCCATCGAGTAAAAGTCGCGCATGGTCAGCGGATCGAACTTATGGTCGTGGCAGGTGCAACAATTCAAGGTCAGCCCCAGCCAGACCCAGGCGACCGTCTCAGTCCGGTCGCGCGTATAGAGCACTAGGTTCTCTTCGGGGATCGTCCCGCCTTCGTTGGTCGAGAGATTGCAGCGATTGAATCCCGAGGCAATGTGTTGGTCGAGCGTGCGGTTGGGCAGCAGATCGCCGGCGAGTTGCTCGATGGTGAACTGGTCGAACGGCAGATTGCGGTTGAAGGCGTCGATCACCCAGTCGCGGTAGGAATACATCTCCCGGTAATTGTCGAAGTGCAAGCCATGGGTGTCGGCGTAGCGTGCGGCGTCGAGCCAGTAGCGGCCGCGGTGTTCTCCCCAGTGCGGCGATTCCATCAGGCGGTCGATGTATTTTTCCAGGGCCGCGTCCGGTTTCGCCGCACCATGCCAGTCGCGGAGCAGGGCCTCGACCTCGGCTGGCTCGGGCGGCAGTCCCGTGATGTCGAGACTGAGGCGGCGGGCCAAGGTGCGCGGGTCGGCCTCCGGCGCCGGCGTCAACCCCACCGCTTCGAGCTTCGCCAGGATGAAGGCGTCGATCGGATGGCGCACCCAAGCGGTATTCTTTACCGTCGGCACGGGCGGCCGCACCGGAGCGAGGTACGACCAATGCATTTGATATTCCGCGCCGGCGGCGATCCAGCGTTTCAACAACTCCTTTTGCTCGGCCGTCAACGTCTTGTTCGTCTTCGGCGGCGGCATGACTTGGGCGGCGTCGACGGCAAAGATCCGCTGCACCAGCGCGCTTTGCTCCGGCTTGCCCGGTACAATCGCCTCGGCGGCGATGGCTGCGTCGCGCTGGTCGAGCCGTAGCCCCGCCTTGCGGGCCGCGCTGTCGGGGCCGTGGCACGCGAAACAATTCTCCGCCAGGATCGGTCGAATGTCGCGATTGTATTCGATTTTCGTCTGGGCACCAACGGGAGCGACCAAGCCGAACGCGAAAGTCGCGGCCAGCAAGCCGCGCGGGCAATGACGCTTCATGATGTTGTCCTCAATCGACGACTGCATCGAGGAATTTGCTCAAATGTCGGCGGGCTTTCACGGTTATTCTAGGCAAATGGTCGCCGGCCCGCCACGGCGGTTGCGCAACTTCCTGCCCCGGCTGCGGCGCCGACGTCGCTCCTTTTCTCGCCGCAAGCCGGTGGTTACTCTAACATCTGTGCCAGGCGACGAGCAACAAGATCGGCGGGGCGTCGCGCACGGAGAATCCGCGGCGACGGAGATCGCCGTCGTCGGCGGCGGCATCTCGGGTCTGCGGGCGGCGCTGACCTTGGCCCGCGCCGGTCGGCGCGTCACGCTCTTCGAGAAGAATCGCCACCTCGGCGGCCGCGCCTTCTCTTTCCACACGTCCGACTTCGGCGAGGTGGACATTGGCCAACACGTTTGGTTGCGAGCCTGTGTGCACTTGGAAGAACTGCTCCAAGACCTCGGCGTGCCGGGCGATTGGGTCTATCGCCAGGACCGGTTGTCGATGACGTATCGAACGGTCCGGGGCCGCGTGCGGACGTTGGCCGCGGGACCGTGGCCCGGCAGCTTTGGTTTTCTCGGCGGGCTGCTGCGCTTGCCGGACCTTTCCCTGGGCGCCAAACTCCAATACTTGTATGCGAACCTGCGCGCCAAACTCTATTCGCAACAACAGGTCGAGGAACTCGACCGCATGTCGATGGCCCAGTGGCTGCGGCGTCAACGGCAAGGGCGGGACGTCATCGCCTGGTTCTGGGAGCCTTTGATCGTGGGCGTGTGCAACGCTCGGCTCGACGAGGTGTCGGCACGGCACGGCCTGCATCTGCTGCGACTGACAGTGCTGCACTCTCCACAAGCCGCCGGCATTTGTCTGTTGCGAACGCCGTTGTCGGCGGTATTCGATCGGTGGGCGCGCCGGGCGTTGTCTGGGGCGGGCGTGGTGGTCCACACCGGGGCCTGGGTGGAGGCCGTGTTCCCCGGCGCGCCGGTTCGTTTACGGGTCAATCGGTCGGTCGTCGCGTTCGACCGAGTGATCCTCGCGGCACCCCTGGGGCGAATGCGCGCCATGTTGCCGGACGTTGCTTTGCCGCCGCCGCCCGCGGAGGGCGCGATCGCCGGGCTGCTGCTGCGGTTTGCGCGCCCCGTGATGGACGAGCTTTTTTTCACGGCGGTGGGCAGCGGCGTGCAACACGTCTTCAACAAGACCGCGATCTGGCGCGACCTGCCGGCCGATGGCTCGCAAATCATCGAACTGGTGCTTTCGGCGGCCGAACGCGAAGCTCGCTTGGGGGCCGACCGTCTCGCCGCTGAACTGTTACCGCCGCTGGCCGGGCATCTTCCCCGCGTGCGGACCACACGGCTGTTGGCGAAGCGCCTGTTGGTGCATGGCCGGGCAACGTTTCAGGTGCCGCCGGGGGGCGAGGTCCGACGGCTACCGCTGACTTGGCCTGGTGTGGACCACGTGATCTTTGCCGGCGACTTCGTCGCGACCGGCTTGCCCTCGACCATGGAATCGGCAGCCTTGGCAGGACAACTGGCGGCCCGACAGATCCTCGCGGAGACACCGAACCTGGTAGAAAAACAGAGGCGAGACTGACATAATGATCGTAGCATCGCTGAAGGGAAATGGCACACCGTCGAGGTTCGGATGAGACCATCGCACCTATCGCTGACGCTGCTCGTGCTGGTTGGCTCGAGCGCCGCTGCCGACGTAAAAATGGATGAGGCTACTAAGAAGGCGACAGCCCGCGCCCTGGAATGGCTGGCCCGGCAACAGAACAGCGACGGTTCCTTTTCCGACGGCGGCTACACCCACAACACGGCGGTCACGTCGTTTGCCATGTTGGCCTTCATGTCGCAAGGCCATTTGCCCAACCAGGGGTTTTACGGACCGGAAGTCTCCCGGGCGGCGCGCTACTTGATGGCCTCCGCCCGACCGCAAGACGGCTACTTGATCGGCAGCCGCGGCGGCAACATGTACTGCCACGCCATGGCCACGCTCGCCTTGGCAGAACTGTGGGGCCAAACCGGCGACGACGAAATTCGCCCCATTCTGAAACGCGCCACCGACCTCATTGTCAAATCGCAAAATCCGCAAGGTGGCTGGCGCTATGAGCCGGCGCCGACCGGGGCCGACATCTCGGTGACAATCATGCAAGTGATGGCCCTTCGTGCCGCGAAAAACGCCGGACTCCATGTGCCGGATACGACGTTCAAGAAGGCCATCGATTATATCAACTCTTGTTATAATCCGCGGGTCGGCGGCTTTTCGTACATGCCCGGCGGCGCCGCCCCCGGCTTTGCCCGCACGGCCGCCGGAGTTTGTGTTCTGTACCTGACCGGCGAATACAACGCTAAGGAAATCCCCAAGGCTGTCGAGTACCTCAAACGCAACTTCGACACGCACCAGCACTTTTACTACGGCCATTACTACGCCGCCCACGCCATGCACCAGGTCGGCGGTAAGGAATGGGAAGATTGGTACGCAAAACTCGTCAACTATTTCTTGCCGCGCCAGTCTCCCGACGGCAGTTGGTCCACTACCAGCCGCCGCGAAGTTGGTCCCGTTTATCAAACGAGCATTGCCGTCATCATCCTTTCGGTACCCGCGAACTATTTGCCGATCTTTCAGAGATGACATGCTCCGCTCGTTTTAGGGAGGATCGTGAGAATCGCCCCGCCGTCCTGTGCCCCAAATCAACGATGTCCGGTCGGCGACTCGGTCAAGTGTCACTGCTCGAGCAGGGGCTTGCTAGACCGTGATGGTGCAGCGCAGGCCCTGCTCGGTGATGGTGAACCGCAGTCCTGCCGGTGCGGACTGGTGGGCGCGGCCGATACCGGTCTCGGACGGAACTATTTTCGCAAACCGCGCAGGGCGCTTACGAGCGCCGCTCGTGGGGTCGATGGTCGAGCAGCAGGTCGGCCAAGAAATTCACGAACCAATCGCGATCTGCGCCGCCTTGAAGGACGTCGATGTCGCCGTCGTCCGCGAGGGTAGC
>JANWVS010000252.1 GCA_025056835.1 Gemmataceae bacterium
TGCTGACGGCGCCGCACGGGGCTAAGCCGGCAGGTAGGACGCGCACTCCACTCCGCCCGGCGAGCAAGGCTTCCCAGAAAGAGTTCGCGCCAAGCCCCAACGGCGTGACCACACCTACGCCGGTGATGACGGCACCTCGCGGAGTTGGCTGCATTCGTGCTTTTTTAGACGAAATACCCTGGAAAGCAAGCGGTTGAAACGTAGGTTAGCTCTTCGTCGGTGGGCCATTCCCCGCCTCGGGAGTTCGACCCGTATGATTCGTGCGGCGCCTTGCCTGGTCGCGGCGGTCTTGATGTTGGTACCGCCGATCTGCGTCCGCAGCGACGAGCCGGCAGCGGATTCGGCGGTCCGCGTCGTTCGCGTCAGCGAACCGGAGGCCCGCGATCCCGTGGAAGTTTCAATCGCCATCAACCCCACGAACCCCGACCACGTGATCGCCGTCTCGCTGGCCCAAGGTCCTAAAAAGGCCCTGGCCCGCACCAGCAATTACGCCTATGTGTCGACGAATGGCGGCCGCTCATGGAAGACCGTCGCCCACCACAATCCTCAGCAGCGCGTTCAAGGCGACGACGCCGTCACGTTTACTGCCGATGGTTTGGCCGTCCGCTCGTACATAGCATTCGACGGCATTCGGACGGCCAAACCCAAGCGCGCCTTCGCCGGTATTTTCACCAGCACGTCGCGCGACGGCCTGACTTGGACGAATCCCGTGGCCGTCGTCGACCACTTCAATACCGCTGAGCCGATGGAAGACAAGCCCTGGCTTCGGGCCGACACCGCCAAGAATTCGCCTTACCGGGGCAACCTGTACATCGCTTGGACGAAGTTCGACGTCTACGGCAGCAAGCAGCCGGAGCACAAAACGCACATCTTCTTTTCGCGCTCCACCGATGCCGGCAAGTCGTGGCACGTGCCGATGCGCATCTCCGAGACGGCCGGCAACTGCCTCGACGACAGCAACACCGTCGAAGGCGCCGTTCCGGCGGTCGGTCCGCAAGGCGAGGTCTATGTCGCCTGGGCCGGACCGCGCGGCTTGTGCATGGTCAAGTCGACCGATGGGGGGCGGACTTTTGGGAAGGAGCAGTTCATCGCGGCCATGCCCGGCGGGTGGAACTTTCCCGTCAAGGGCTTGGGTCGAGCCAACGGACTGCCGGTCACAGGCGTCGATCTCAGCGACGGCCCGCGGCGCGGCACGCTCTACCTGTGCTGGGCCGACCGACGCCACGGCGATCCTGACGTCTTCGCGGCTTCGTCGCGCGACGGCGGCGCCACTTGGACAGACCCGGTGCGCGTCAACGACGACCAGCCCGGCAACAAGAAAGAACAATTCTTCCCCTGGATGGCCGTCGACCCCGCCGATGGCTCCGTCAACATCCTGTACTATGATCGCGGCGACCTCGATGGGACGCACACTCGGGTGACGCTGGCCCGGAGCATCGACGGCGGTCGCACCTTTCAGACCCACAAGATCAACCAAGAACCCTTCGCTTGCAACGGCAGCGGCTTCTTCGGCGATTACTTAGGGATCGATGCTTTCGGCGGCCGAGTCGCCATGGCCTGGATGCACTACGTTGACGCCAAGCGCCTGGCCATCTCCGCGGCAGTCGTCGATTTTCATCCTGGTTCGCAAAAGGTCGTCGCCGCCAAGTGATTGGTGATCTCCAGATCCTTCGTCCAGAGCACGGTCGTTGATCGGATTCGCCGCCTGGGCCGCCGCCGGCGCTAGTGGCGAGGACCAATTGTGCCGTGGGCCTGCCTTGGATAAGCCAAGCTGTGCTGCTCACCGACCGGCGGTGGGTTCAGCGATTGTGAGGTTCGGGCGGTTCACTCGGATACCGGCCGCTGATCCAGCGCGAGAGTATGTTCTCGTGTTCCCGCGGTCGTTGATCGCTCGGCAGCATGTCCCAGAGCTTTTGATAGGTCGGTCGCAGCCACGGCGGAACGCACTTCTCGATGCGCGCCTGGCGCGTTTCGCCGACGTAGATATGATCCATCGGCAGCAAGCGCACATTGGTACTACCGTCCTTATTGAGGACAATGGCATCGAGGTCGACGCGAAACAGTTCTGGACGGCCTTCGCCAAGGTGTGCTCGCACCACGTAAACTTCCCTAGGTGCGGCACCGGCCGTGATGCCGCCGACGCGTTGCAGGAGATCGAGTACCGTTTCTTGCCCCTGGTACGGCACCGATCGCTGCCACCCGACCACTTGACCGATGACGACGACCTGCCGACTCCGATATTCCACAACCCGCAACCGAACCTTCGCCGGCGACACACCCACGACATCGGCCACACGTCGACCAATTTCGCCCAACGTTTGGTCCTGTACCCGGACGCGCCCGTAGCGGCCCAAGCAAATCCGACCATCCGGCTCGACGACGTAATGGCCGTTGAATTCACTGCGGCCGTCGACTTTCAGTTCCAGCACATCGGGACAACCCACTTGGTAGTTCTCGGCGACGCCGGCGTTGCGTTCCGCCGACAGCTGCGCGGTCATCAGGTTTCGACTAACCAGCGTTTGCTGGTCGGTGGCGCAACCCACGAGGGCGAGGCTACACGCCAAGGCCCCAACCGCGAGGGCTTGCCGCTGCGAGGCATCCATGGGAGTCTCTAACGGTATCGTTCACCTTCGGATTCCATCGGACGCCGACTAGACCGGTCTTGAGGATTGTAAAGTCTACGCAAAGTCGTTGTAATTTATGCACAATGCGCGACTAAACGAATTTGCCCTTTTTCTGGGCGGTTACCTATGCTAGTTTCATGTGCCAGTGAGGAGTGTGGCAATCATGGAGGATGTGCCGCATGGAACGTCGGACGTGGCCGTTGATCAACTCGCTGGTCGCCGTCGCCGTGAGCTTGGCGACGCCTAGTTGTTTACTGGCGGAGTCCTGAGGGCCGGCGGGATGTCCTATCCCCCCGTTCGGCGGTCCGCCGAAACAGCCTATTTTGCGACTGCCCGTCTCTCCCCCGCTAACGCCGAATTCTCCACGCCCACCAGCCGCGGCTCTACCGGGGTGGAAACCGGCGTCGCTCCCGCCGCCGTCGGGGCCACTGCGGGCGCCGACCGCATCGGAGGCACCGCGGGCGGTCAACGCCGCTTTGGCCCAAGAGCCGAAGGGACGTCCGCTGGTTCGCGGCCAAGCGCCGGAACCAAGCCCGGTTGTCCTGGATCTGCCAAGCCCCGAACAACTCGGCATCGTCATCTCGGCCCCGATGGCGACCCCGGGAGCGCAGACGGACCTGGACTGGAACGTTGTCCAGCAGCGCTTACGGCGGCTGGGAGCAGTCGAGTTTCATTTGGTGCGGATTGCACCGGAGCAGTGGCGCGCGACTTTTCTTTTGCCGATCAACGGCGGAAAGGTCCGCTTAGTCGAATCGAAAGGCGTCAGCGATGCCGCCGCCGTGGCGGCCGCCTTGGACCAAGCGGAGGCATGGCTCGCGCCGGGCAACGCCGGTGCCAATCCGTAAGATAATTCGGCAACCATGACCGAAGCGACGCTGCGACCCATCGCCGAGGCCGTCACGCGACGTGCTCAGCGGCAAGGCTACGTCACAGCGCGCGACGTGCGCGCCGAGTTGACGCTCGCCGGGTTGCCCGCCGAATGCTGGAAACAAGTTGTGGCCTTGGCGCGGCCGGCCTTAAGTTATCGCCAAGGGCGCTATTATCCCGTCAGCGCCGTTAGTTCCCGCGCTTGGCACGAACAAGAACAACAGCGCTTGATCGCCAAGGCAGTGCGCCGCCTGATCCGCCAGCACCGCGCGGCAGTCAAGCGGCGGGAACGTCGCGGCCAAGCCCGCAGCGACTTCATCCACCCCGTGACGGTTTATACCGACGACGGTAAAATCCTGCACGTGCTCAGCCGCGATCTTTCCCCCACCGGCATTCGCCTGATCGGCACGTGTCAACTGCTCGGTCAGAAGGTCCGCATCGAAATGGCGGCCGGGGACGAGACGGTGCTTTCAGTTTGTGCCCGCATTCTTTGGACCTGCGCCGTCGGCGACGGCCTTTTCGAGAACGGCGGTAGCTTTCTCGCGTTGGCCAGCGGCTAATTCGCTGCTGCGGCTCGGCATCGCCGCACCAGTCCGCATCAAGGCGGGACCTTGCCTTGTCGTTCCCGTGCTCGCGCTTGCAATTTCCCTTCGATCGCCGGCGGCACGAACTTCTTCAGGTCGCCGCCGAACGCCGCGATCTGACGCAGCAAGGTGCCGGTGATGTGCGAGTACGTTTCCTTGGCCATTAAAAAGATCGTCTCGATCTCCGGATCCAAAGCCAGGTTCGTCAATGACATGGTGAATTCATACTCCATGTCGCTGGTCGTGCGAATCCCGCGAAGCATGATCCGGCTGCCCAGATCGCGGACAAAGCGGACCGCCAGACCGGTGAAAGGGCGGACTTCGACGTTGGGCATGGCGGTGACGACCGACTTCACCAGCTCCA
>JANWVS010000253.1 GCA_025056835.1 Gemmataceae bacterium
GAAGGTCTTTCGTTTATTGAATTCAACTACCAACTGCTGCAAGCGTACGATTTCCTCAAGTTGTTCCAACAATACCGGTGCGTTTTGCAAATCGGCGGCGACGACCAATGGAGTAACATCCTCGCCGGCATCGACCTGATTCGCAAGCTCGAGGGCCGGACCGCTTGGGGCCTGACCTTTCCGCTGCTCACGACGGCCCGCGGCGAGAAGATGGGAAAGACGGCTCAGGGAGCCGTTTGGCTCAGCGCCGAACGTACCTCGCCTTACGAGTTTTACCAGTATTGGATCAACACCGACGACCGCGATGTTGAGCGATTCCTGTCGCTTTTCACCTTTTTGCCGCTGGACGAGGTACGCCGATTGTCCAGCTGCCAAGGAGCGGCGCTGCAAGAGGCCAAGGCGGTGTTGGCATTCGAAGCGACACGTTTATGTCACGGCGAGGCAGAGGCGAACAAGGCCCAACAAACCTCGCGCGCCGCTTTTGCTGCCGGATCGGGCGACCTCTCCGCCATGCCCACGACAACCCTCAGCCGGGCAACGCTGGCCCGCGGTGTGCCGATCCTCGACTTGCTGCTGCAAACCGGTCTGGTCGACTCCAAAAAAGAAGGCCGCCGCCTCATTCAGCAAGGCGGTGCTTACCTCAATGGTCAGCCCCTGTCGCAGATCGACCTGATCGTCACCGATCAGTTGTTCGTCGATGGCGCCTTATTGCTTCGTCATGGCAAGAAGAAATATCATCGCGTCGTCGTGCAGGATTGATCCCGCCCGGCGCTGGACCACCCCAGAGGAAATGCTCCATGTCTCCGGCCGAGACCCGCTTACTCCAACTGCTCACCGAACGTTCCTTCCGCCGCGGTTCGTTTCGCTTGGCCTCGGGCGGCACAAGCACCTACTACATCGACGGCAAAATGACCGAAGTCTTTTCCGAAGCTGCGGCGCTGATCGGCCAGGTCCTTTATGAGCGTACCAAAGACCTGGCCATCGACGCCATCGGCGGCTTGGAGGTGGGGGCTGTGCCGTTGACCACTGCGGCAGTGCTGACCTACCATCTCCATGGCGCTCGCATGGAAGGTTTTTGGGTCCGCGATCGTGCCAAGGACCACGGCACGTGCAAGCACGTCGAAGGCAACCTGCAACCGGGAGCGCGCGTGGTCATCGTGGACGACGTCATCACCAAGGGCACGTCGTCGCTGAAGGCGATTCGCGAAGTTCGGGCCTTGGGGTGCCGGGTCGTGCGCGTCCTCGCCTTGGTGGATCGGCTGGAAGGGGCGCGGGAGAACTTCCAGGCCGCAGGCATCGAAGATTTTCAGGCGATTTTCACGATTCGCGACTTCGGCGTCGCCCCGTGAAATGCGGCAGGTGCACGCTCAATGTTTTGGGTCGTCGTCGCCGAGTTGCTCGGCCAGATAATTCTGTAAACCAACCGCCTCAATCAGTCCGAGCTGTGTTTCGAGCCAATCGATGTGCTCTTCAGATTCCACGAGGATTGGCTCGATCAGTTCGCGCGAGGCGTTGTCCTTGAGCCGGGAGCAGAGCTCGATCGTTTCGTTGTACGTCTTGGCTCCCTTCAGTTCCAGTTGCAAGTCGTACTCGAATTGCTCTTTGACGTTGGTGCCGACACGGATCACGTCGTAGCGGGCGATTTCCGGCACGCCTTCGAGGAACAAAATTCTGTCGATCAGCTTCTCGGCGTGCTTCATTTCGCCGATCGATTCTTGATAGTGCTTGGCGGCGAGTTTATGAAAGCCCCAATTCTTGCACATCTTGGCCTGGCAGAAGTACTGGTTGATTGCCGTCAGTTCGATCGTCAGGGCGGCGTTGAGTGCGTCGATGACCTGTTGATGGCCTTTCATGGGTTGAATCTCCAAGGGTGAAGGAATGCCCTCATCGTACCAAGCCGCCGGGGAAGGAGCAAGGGGTATTTTGACGCAAATCCTTGAAAAATATGAGTTTAAGAATGATACTCAATCTCACTTTCCCGAGCGTCGTGTTGAGAATTCCTGTTCCTCGAGAATCGGAACATTCCCCTGCCGCGGTTAAGGGATTCGGCGGCCGTGCGGATCGACGGGCGGAGTTTGCAGCTCGGCGGCCAATTCGGATTGCAGTTGCGGACCGATGAAATGCTCCAATGCAGCAGCGGGCGCGTGGAGGTGGTCCAGCGGCAAGTCAAAGTGCCGCTCAAGAAAGGCTTCCCACAGTCGATGGGCGCGGACGAGCGCTTCGGCCTCGGCGCGCCCGACCGCGGTCAGACGCCATTGATCGCCGCCCCGCGGCTCGATGGCGCCTCGCCGCCGCAGCTGCCAATGCGCCAGCCGCACCAGCCAGCGCGGCAAGGAGTGGCTGCGGACCACCACGGCGGCGGACGCTTGCCCACTTTCGGCGGCGCGATATAGGCTGCCGAGGATTTCCTCGCGGGCCATGCGAAGGGCCAACCGCCAGTTCCGGGCTTGGCGCGCCAGCAGCCCGTGACGCGGCGCCGCCGCGAGGGCCAAGGCGAATTGACCGCCGGCCACCGTGGCGATCATGCCGCCGACATTGCAATCGAACACCCAGCGCGAAGCGAGCAGGTAGCCTAAAGCGGCGGCGCTAGCCGCCAAGGCCGCGGCCCAGGCCACCATGGTTGCCAGCCGATCGGTCAACAAGTGAGCCGTCGCGGGCGGCACGACGAGCATCGCCAGAACGAGGATCGATCCGAGCGACTCAAAAGCCGCCACGGTGCAGGCCGCCACCAAAGCCACGAACAGGTAATGCAGCAACGTCACGGAAAAGCCCAAGGCGGCGGCCAAGCCGGCGTCGAAGGTGCTGATTTTCAGTTCCTTCCACAACAACACCACAAAGCCCACCGTCAACCCAAGCGTCAGCACGAGGTTCGGCACCGCCCGCGGCACTTCCAACCCCGCCCAAGTGATCGTGCGCAGCACGGCGTTGGTAAAGTCGCCGAACAAGACGCAACCCGGATCGAGATCGCGATGCGGCAGCAACACCGAAATCATGACGACTCCCACCGCAAACAGACTGGTGAACACGACACCGAGGCTGGCATCTTCCGTGACCCTCGCGACGGATGTCAGCAGCTGGCTCATCAGCGCCGTCACGACGCCAAATGCCATGGCGCCCAGAATGATACCCGGACCGCTCAGGTGGCCCGTCAACAACACAGCCACTGCGATCCCCGGCAGCACGCCGTGGCTGATGGCGTCGCCGAGCATACTGAGCCGTCGCAGCACGAGGAAACAACCAAGAATCGCGCAGGCGACGCCGCCTATGGCGCCGAGGATGATGCTCCAAAGCGCTTGCAGGGCCGGCGAGGCGACGATGGCCTGGGTCATGGCTCACACTCCGGCGGCGGAAGAATCTGCCACGCGCATCGGCGGCGGAGACGCTGAGCGACGACTCCGCGGCGCGGGGCCAACAAGAGCGAAATCAAGAAAATCGATGCGGCGGTAAGGATGATGGCCGGACCGGTCGGAACTTTGACCCACACAATCGTCAGTCCCGCGCCGACTCCCCCGCTCACGAGGCCAATCAGAGCGGCGGCGAGCAACATGCGGTCGAGGCGATCGGTCCAGAACCGAGCGGCAGCGCCGGGAATGACCAGAAGGGCCGCCATCAGCAGGACCCCTGCCGCGGGCAGACCGATGACAATGGCCACGACAATCAGCAGCATCAGCACAAAGTCGATGGTGAAGGCCGGCCAACCCTGGACGCGGGCAAACGCCGGGTCGAACGCGACCAACTTCAGTTCCTTGTAGGCCAGTCCAACGACCAACAAGGTAGCCCCGGCCAAGGCCGCGATCCATTGAAGGTCTTCCCAGGTCATGCCGGCGGTCTTGCCGAAGATGAAAGAATCCAGTCCCGCGCGGCTGCCGCCCGGGCGCTGCCGTATCAGGCTCAACAAGACTGTGCCCAGGCCCGTGAAAACGCTCAGGACAATCGCGATTGCAGCGTCTTCCTTGATGCGCGTGTAGCGGCGCAAGCCGCCGATCACGCCGATGCCCGCGACGCCGGAGCAGGCCGCACCGCCGAGCAGCACCGGCAGGTGGCGCTCGCCCCACAGCAGAAAAGCGAGGCACAAGCCCGGCAAGGCGGCGTGCGCCAGGGCATCCCCGGTCAGTGCCCGCCGCCGCAACACCGCGAAGCAGCCGATGGCCCCGGCCGACGCTCCCAGCAGGCTGACGCCCGCCAGCACGAGCCGAGCGTTGTAATCGAGCACCCCATTCATGCCGAGCGCACCTGATCGCGCACCGCCTGACCGATGGTCTCGAGGATTGCGAGCCGGCCACCGTAGGTCTTGCGCAAGTTTTCGTCGGTGAACGTGGTCGCCGTTGGTCCGCTGGCGATCAAGCGAACGTTGAGTAGGATCACGTGGTCGAAATAGGCAGGCACCGTTCGCAAGTCGTGGTGGACGACGAAGATCGTCTTGCCGGCGCC
>JANWVS010000254.1 GCA_025056835.1 Gemmataceae bacterium
TGGGACCGATTGCGGGCCGGCCTCGGCGAGCGCGTCGTGCTCAACGGCCATCCACAGCGCCGCTTGCCCAACACGCTCCATGTCAGTTTCCTGGGGCACGTCGGCGCGGAACTGTTGCAACGTGCGCCGGAAGTGGCCGCGTCGACCGGTTGCGCTTGCCACGAAGGCCAGGTGACGGTCTCGCCGGTGCTGGCGGCGATGGGCGTCGCCCCGGCGGTGGGCCGCGGCGCCGTGCGGCTGACCGTGGGCCGCTTCACCACCGAAGACGAGATCGACCGTGCCGCTGCCGCCCTGATTCGCGCCGCCAATTCGTAGAATATGCCGATGCTCGTTTGCCTGTTCGACATCGACGGCACGTTGCTGGCCAGCGGCGGCGCCGGCAAGGCCGCCTTGGAAGCAGCCGTTCGCGAAGAGTTCGGCGTCGTCTTGCGGACCCAAGTACCCTACGCCGGCCGCACCGACCGGGCCATCGTCCGCGACCTGTTGACCGCGCACGGCATCGAGGAAACGCCCGCCGTGTTGGCCCGCTTGCTCCGGGCCTACCTGGAACGATTGCCGCAATGCCTCACGGACCATCACGGCCGCGTGCTCCCAGGCATCCACCCGTTGCTCGCCCACCTCCGCCAGCGCCGCGACTGCGCCCTCGGTCTGTTGACCGGCAACATCCGGGCCGGGGCGCAAGCCAAGCTCCGCCATTTCGGCCTCGCCGAGACGTTTGCCTTCGGCGGTTTCGGCGATCATCACTTCGATCGCGACGACGTGGCCCGCGAGGCCCTCGCCGCCGTTCGCCGCCACGTCGCCGCCGACATCCCCACCGAACGCATCTGGGTGATCGGCGATACGCCGCTGGATATCCGCTGCGCTCGGGCCATCGGCGCCAAAGTCGCCGCCGTGGCGACCGGCTTGCACACCTTGGAACAACTTGAGGCGGCAGCCCCGGACGTCGCCTTGCCTGATCTGTCCGACCCGGAACCGCTCCTGCGCTGTTGGTGAAGAACCATCAATCGGGCGCCGGCCGCGGCGCGCCGGCCGCGGCGCGGCGGGCCTACGGTGCGCGGCGGGCTACTTTCCCAGGGCTGCTTGGGCCGCCGCCAGGCGCGCGATCGGCACGCGGAACGGCGAGCAGCTGACGTAGTCGAGACCGATCTTGTAGCAGAACTTGACCGAATCGGGATCGCCGCCGTGTTCGCCGCAGATGCCGATCTTGAGGTCGGCGCGCGTCTTCCGGCCGCGCTCGACGGCCAGTTGCATCAAGCCGCCGATGCCGTCGAAGTCGATGACCTGGAACGGATCCTTGGTGATGATCTCCGGCTGGGGCACTTCTTCGCCGTGTTCGTTGCGCACCTTGGGCGGATCGAGGTAGACGCGGATAAAGCTGCCATAGTCGTCGCGGCTCATGCCCAGGCCGGTCTGCGTGAGGTCGTTGGTGCCGAAGCTGAAGAATTCGGCTTCCTGGGCGATCTGTCCGGCAGCGACGCAGGCCCGGGGCAGCTCGATCATGGTGCCGATGAGGTAGGGGACGGTGATCCCTTTTTCCTGGAAGACCTTGGCCGCCGTGGCGCGGACGATTTTCGCCTGGGCCCGCAATTCGGTGACGAAGCCGACGAGCGGAATCATGATCTCCGGTTGCACCTTGATGCCTTCCTTGGCGACGTTGCACGCGGCTTCCATGATGGCCCGGGCCTGCATCTCGGTGATTTCGGGATAGACGATGCCCAGGCGGCAGCCGCGGAAGCCGAGCATCGGGTTGAATTCGTGCAGGGCCTTGACGCGCTCGGCGATCACTTGCCGGGAGACGCCGAGTTCCTCGGCCATTTCGTCTTGTCCTTTGGGGTCGTGCGGCAAGAACTCGTGCAGCGGCGGGTCGAGGGTACGGATCGTAACCGGCAGGCCGTTCATGGTCCGGAAGATGCCTTCGAAGTCGGCCCGCTGGAAGGGGAGCAGCTTGGCCAAGGCGCGCTTGCGGTCCTCGGTGGAATCGGCGAGGATCATTTCGCGCATTTCTTTGATGTGGTCGAAGAACATGTGCTCGGTGCGGCACAGGCCGATGCCTTCGGCGCCGAACGCGATGGCCTGGGCGGCCTGGTCGGGCTTGTCGGCGTTGGTGCGGATCTTGAAGTTGCCGCGAAACTCGTCGGCCCATTGCATCAGTTTTTCGTACTGCTGGTAGACCTTCGACTCGCTGGGCTTCAGGGTCTTGCTGATGAGCACCTGGACGACTTCGCTGGGCTTGGTGGCGACCTGGCCTTGCATGACCTCGCCGGTGAAGCCGTCGACGCTGATGTAATCGCCGTCGCGGAGCGTCAAGCCGCCGACGGTGAGGGTGCGGTCTTCGTAGTTGATTTGCAAGGCGGAACAGCCGACGACGCAGACCTTGCCCATCTGGCGGCTGACGAGGGCGGCGTGCGACGACGCTCCGCCGAAGGCGGTGAGGATGCCGTCGGCGGCCTGCATGCCGCGCAAGTCTTCGGGCGACGTTTCGCGGCGGACGAGGATGACGCCCTTGCCGTGGTGCTGGACGTAGTGTTCAGCGTCGTCGGCGAAGAACTTGATTTTGCCGGTGGCGGCGCCGGGGCCGGCGTTGATCCCCTTGGCGATGACCTTGGCCTGGCGCTTGGCTTCGGGATCGAAGATCGGCTGAAGCAGTTGGTTGAGGTCGTCGGGGGGGATGCGGCTGCTGCTGAGAGCTTCCTGCTTGGTGATGAGGCCTTCGTCGACCATGTCCACGGCGAAGCGGACGCCGGCGAAACCGGTGCGTTTGCCGTTGCGGGTCTGGAGCATCCAGAGTTTGCCCTTCTGGATGGTGAACTCGATGTCTTGCACGTCCTTGTAGTGCTGTTCGAGGATTTTGCGGATCTTCAATAGCTCCTCGTAGGTGGCGGGCATTTCCTTTTGCATCTCGGCGATCTTCTTGGGGGTGCGGATGCCGGCGACGACGTCTTCGCCTTGGGCGTTGATGAGATACTCGCCGTAAAAGACGTTCTCGCCGGTGGCCGGGTCGCGGGTGAAGGCGACGCCGGTGCCGGAGTCGTTGCCCATGTTGCCGAAGACCATCGAGCAGATGTTGGCCGCGGTGCCCCAATCGTGGGGGTAGTTGTGCTGGCGGCGATAGACGATGGCCCGGTCGTTCTGCCAGGAACCGAAGACGGAGGCGATGGCCCCCCAGAGCTGTTCCATGGGGTCGTCGGGAAACTCCTTGCCTTTTTTCTGTTTGACGGCGGCCTTGAAGCGCTTGACCAGTTCTTGCAGGTCCTTGACGGTGAGGTCGGTGTCTTCGCGGACGCCGCGTTCGTGCTTGAGGTCGTGCAGGATCGCCTCGAAGGGGTCGATCTCGGTTTTCTTCTGAGGTTTGAGGTCGAGCACGACGTCGCCATACATCTGCACGAAGCGGCGATACGAATCCCAGGCGAAGCGTTCGTTGCCGGTGGCTTCGATCAAGCCGCGGAGGGTCGCTTCGTTGAGGCCGATGTTGAGGACGGTATCCATCATGCCGGGCATGGAGACGCGGGCGCCGGAGCGGCAGGAGACGAGCAAGGGGTTCTTGGCAGAGCCGAACTTGGCCCCCATGACCGCTTCGGTCTTGCGGAGGGCTTCGTCGACCTGCTCTTTGAGGCCGTCGGGAAATTTCTTGCCGTGGGCGTAATAGAGGTTGCAAACCTCGGTGGTGATGGTGAAGCCGGCGGGAACGGGAAGGCCGATGAGGCACATTTCGGCAAGGTTGGCCCCTTTGCCGCCGAGCAGTTCCTTCATCTTGCCGTTGCCTTCCGCCGTGTTGCCGCCGAAAAAGTAGACGTACTTGGCCATGGTGTTGCCGTCCCTTGCCCTGGTGTGCTGGTCTCCGAGAGGAAGCCGACAAAAAACAACGCCCCGCGACCGGCACGGCTGGCGCCGGCCCAAGCGGAGCGATTCCCTGGGACCTAGTCTAGCGACGCCGGTGGCGGTCGGCAAACCGGCTGGACCGCCGTCGCCTGCGCGGATCGTGCCGCCGAGCGGTGCGCCGGGCCGACTGTTTTGCGGTTGAACTTGCCGGCGATCTTCCTATCATCCTATCCTTGACGACCGTACTGAACCCTGTCACCAAGGAGTTGGACCATGTCGATGTACATTGGCGAAGCGTTGGTCGGCGAAGGCGACGAAGTGGCCCATATCGACCTGTTGATCGGCGCGAAGACCGGGCCGGTGGGTTATGCGTTCGCCAACGCCCTGGCCAATCAATCCAAGGGGCACACCAATCTGCTGGCGGTGTTGACGCCGAACCTGATCTGCAAGCCGGCGACGGTGTTGATCACCAAGTTCACCATGGAACACCTCAGCCAGGCCGTGCAGATGTTTGGTCCGGCCCAAGCGGCGGTGGCCCGGGCCGTGGCCGACAGCGTGGCCGCCGGCGTGATACCGGCCAAGGACGTCGACGACCTGGTG